>CAZZZI010000051.1:0-23369 GCA_964658415.1 uncultured Sphingomonas sp.
GCCACTCCTTCCGAGACATGACCTGCGAGGCCCCCATGCCCCAGAATGCCCGCCCGAGGCAGCTCTTCAAGAATCTCAACGCCAAGATAGCCTCCATCCCGATGATCCTGACGGCGCTGTGCGTCTTCGTCGGCGGAACGGTCTGGACCGTCGTCTACTCCTTCACCAACTCGAAGCTTCTGCCCCGTCTGAACTTCGTCGGACTGGACCAGTATCATCGTCTCTGGGCGACGCAGCGCTGGCTGATCTCGATCGAGAACCTGGCGATCTACGGCATCCTGTCGCTGATCTTCAGCCTGCTGATCGGCTTCATGCTGGCAGCCCTGATGGACCAGAAGATCCGCTTCGAGAACACGTTCCGGACGATCTTCCTCTACCCGTTCGCCATGTCCTTCATCGTCACGGGTCTGGTCTGGCAATGGATCCTCAATCCGGAGTTCGGCATCCAGCACATCGTGCGCGGTTTCGGCTTCACCAGCTTCACCTTCGATCCCCTCTACAATCCGAGCATCGTCATCTACGGCGTCCTTATCGCCGGCCTCTGGCAGGGCACCGGGTTGATCATGTGCCTGATGCTCGCTGGCCTGCGCGGGATCGATGAGGATATCTGGAAGGCTGCCCGGGTGGACGGCATTCCGACGTGGAAGACCTATCTGCTCATCATCATCCCGATGATGCGGCCCGTCTTCATCACGACGCTCGTCATCATCACCAGCGGCATCGTCAAGCTCTACGACCTCGTGGTGGCGCAGACGGGCGGCGGTCCCGGCATCGCGTCGGAGGTTCCTGCCAAATACGTCTATGACCTGATGTTTCTCGCCCAGAACCTCGGACAGGGTTTCGCGGCTTCGACGATGATGCTGCTCTCGGTGCTGATCGTCGTCATTCCCTGGGCCTATCTCGAATTCGGTGGAGGGCGCAAGAATGCCTGAGGTTCTCGCAGTCAATCAACTGGATACCGTCGTGGATGCGAAACGGACGGTTTCGGGGCCCAGCGGCGCCAAGCCCCGCCGGATCGTCTCGCCCCGCAACATCATGCTCTACGGCACGCTTTTCGTGGTGGCCGCCTACTACATGCTGCCGCTCTACGTGATGATCGTGACGTCGCTGAAGGGAATGCCGGAAATCCGGCTCGGCAACATCTTCTCGCCGCCGATGGAAATCACCTTCGAGCCCTGGGTGAAAGCCTGGTCGTCGGCCTGCACCGGGCTGAACTGCGACGGTCTCAGCCGCGGGTTCTGGAACTCGGTCAGGATCGCCGTACCTTCGGTGATCATCTCGATCGCCATCGCCTCCGTCAACGGCTATGCGCTGGCGAACTGGAGCTTCAAGGGTGCGCAGCTGTTCTTCACCATCCTGATCTTCGGGGCCTTCGTCCCATACCAGGTCATGCTCTACCCGATCGTCATCATGCTGCGTTCGATCGGGCTCTACGGCTCGCTGACGGGACTGGTGCTGGTGCATTCCGTCTTCGGCATGCCGATCCTGACGCTGCTGTTCCGCAACTACTTCACGTCGCTGCCGCAGGAGCTTTTCAAGGCGGCCCGCGTCGACGGGGCAGGGTTCTGGGGCATCTACTTCAAGATCATGCTGCCGATGTCGCTGCCGATCTTCGTCGTCGCGATGATCCTGCAGGTGACGGGCATCTGGAACGACTTCCTGTTCGGGGTCGTCTACACGACGCCGGATCTCTATCCGATGACGGTACAGCTCAACAACATCGTCAATTCCGTGCAGGGCGTGAAGGAATACAACGTCAACATGGCGGCGACGATCCTGACGGCGCTCGTCCCGCTGACCGTCTACTTCGTCTCCGGACGGCTTTTTGTCCGCGGTATCGCCGCCGGCGCAGTGAAGGGTTGATCATGACATCAAGTGTTTCCATCCGGGATTTGTCGCTCAATTTCGGTGCGGTCAACGTCCTGCAAAACCTCAACATCGAGATCGAGGACGGCGAGTTTCTCGTGCTGCTCGGATCGTCCGGCTGCGGCAAGTCGACGCTTTTGAATTGCATCGCTGGCCTGCTCGACATTTCGGAAGGCCAGATCTTCATCAAGGGCAAGAACGTCACCTGGGAGGAGCCCAAGGATCGCGGCATCGGCATGGTGTTCCAGTCCTACGCGCTCTATCCGCAGATGACGGTCGAAAAGAACCTGTCCTTCGGATTGCGTGTGGCACGGGTGCCCAGGGCCGAAATCGAAAAGCGCATCGCAAGGGCCGCCGAGATCCTGCAGATCCAGCCGCTGTTGAAGCGCAAGCCGGCGGAACTGTCGGGCGGACAGCGCCAGCGCGTCGCCATCGGCCGGGCGCTGGTGCGCGACGTCGATGTCTTCCTGTTCGACGAACCCTTGTCCAATCTCGATGCGAAGCTGCGCTCGGAACTGCGCGTCGAAATCAAGCGCCTGCACCATGCCTTGAAGAACACGATGATCTACGTCACCCATGACCAGATCGAGGCGCTGACGCTCGCCGACCGCATCGCCATCATGAAGAACGGCGTCATCCAGCAGCTCGACGACCCCACGACCATCTACAACGCCCCGCGCAGCCTGTTCGTCGCCGGCTTCATCGGCTCTCCGTCGATGAACTTTTTGCGCGGCGAATTGGTGGAGCGCAATGGCAAGGTCGCCTTTGCCACCAACGGAGCGACCTTCTCGCTCGACGGCTATGCTGCGGCCGAAAAGCTGGAGGCTGGCCGCAAGGTGGTCCTCGGCCTGCGGCCAGAGCACATCGGGGTCAATGAAGCCGCAGGTCCCGACGCCGAGGTCCACGATGCGGTCGTCGACATCGAGGAGCCAATGGGGGCCGACAATCTCCTGTGGATCAAGCATGCCGGGCACACCATGTCGGTGCGCATCAACGGCGCGCGACGTTTTTCGCCCGGCGCGCCCATCAAGCTCATCTTCGATATGTCGGTCGCCTCGCTGTTCGACGCGACGACGGAATTGCGGATCTAGGGATGCGTGCCTTTTGCAGCCATCGGGCAAACTCGCTCGCCTTCCCCATTGGGGCGCTTCCGTGTCTGGAGAGCATTCTTCCGGGCGTGCGCAGTGTACCCGCGGCAGCGGCGGGGCATGGGAGCTGCCTGCCGAGCAGGGGAGCGGGGCGGTTGCAGCAAGGCGCTTTCAGCGAATAATCGGGACGTGACAGCATGAGCATTCAATCGGACACTTCACTCAATCTCGCGGGCTCCTGGCAGCTGACGTCACCGGGCAGTGATCATGCCACGGACATCCGGATTCCCGGCGATGTCCATTCGGCGCTGCAGGCGGCCGGCGTGATTGCCGATCCCTATGTCGGGCGCAACGAGGAGATCGTGCAGTGGGTGGCGCACCGTGACTGGGTGCTGCAGCGCAGCTTCGTCCTCGAGGACGTCGACGGCGACTGGTATCTCGACATCGACTATCTCGACACCGTGGCAACCGTCTCGATCAACGACACGGTCGTGCTGGAGGCCGACAACTGCTTCCGGCGCTATCGCCCCGACGTCTCGAAAGCCCTGCGACAGGGTGAGAACACCATCCGCATCGTGCTCCGTTCGAGCATTGCCGAAGGGGCGGCGCTGCAGGAACAGCAGCCCTTCTACATTCCCTACCACCCCGGCAACTCGCCCATTGCCAACGGCAACATGCTGCGCAAGCCGCAGAGCCATTTCGGCTGGGACTGGAACATCGCCATCGCTCCGCTCGGTCTCTACGGCACCGTTGCGCTCAACCGTCTGGAGACGGCGCGGATCGAGAGCGTCACCACGCGGCAGGTCCACAATGACGACGGCAGCGTCGATCTTCTGGTGACGGCGACGTTGTTTGCCAGCCGGCAGGGCGTGGCGCAGCTGTCTCTCGCGCTGGATGAGGAGCGCGTTCGACTGGATTGCGGCGTCGGTGCCGGCGAGACTGTCATCACCCACGTCTTCCACATCGAGCAGCCGAGACTCTGGTGGCCGGCCGGCAGCGGCGAACAGGCTCTCTACAAGCTCTCGGTGGCAACAGGCACCGAAATCGTGACGCAGCAGATCGGACTGCGCACCATCGAACTGATCACCGACAAGGACGAGGCCGGCAGCCGCTTTGCTTTCAGGGTGAACGGTCGCGAAATCTTCTGCCGCGGTGCCAACTGGATCCCGGCGGATGCGCTGTTTTCACGCTCGAGCCGGGAAAAGACGGAGGACCTGCTGAAGTCGGTGGCCGACGTGCACATGAACATGATCCGCGTCTGGGGCGGCGGTTTCTACGAGGCGGACTGGTTCTACGATATCTGCGACCGGCTCGGGCTGATGGTTTGGCAGGATTTCATGTTTGCCTGCAATCTCTATCCGTCGACCGCCGATTTCCTCGACAATGTCGCCGTCGAGGTCAGCTATCAGGTGAAGCGGCTGGCCAGCCATCCCTCCATCGCTCTCTGGTGCGGCGACAACGAGATCGTTGGGGCGCTCACATGGTTCGACGAATCCCGCAAAGACCGCGATCGCTATCTGGTGTCCTACGACCGGCTGAACCGCACCATCGAGCTGGCGATGAAGCAGGCGGCACCCGAGGCGATCTGGTGGCCGTCGAGCCCGGCCTCCGGCTATCTCGATTTCGGCGATGCCTGGCACGCCGACGGCTCCGGCGACATGCACTACTGGTCGGTCTGGCACGAGAACAAGAGTTTCGACAACTACCGCTCGGTCCGCCCGCGCTTCTGCTCCGAGTTCGGCTTCCAGTCCTACACCTCGCTGCCTGTCATCGAGACCTATGCCGAGCGCAAGGACATGAACATCGCCTCGCCGGTCATGGAGTTGCACCAGAAGAATGCCGGCGGCAACGAGCGGATCGCGGCCACGATGTTCCGCTATTTCCGCTTCCCGAAGGATTTTGCCAATTTCGTCTATCTCAGCCAGATCCAGCAGGCGCTCGCCATCCAGACGGCGGTCGACTACTGGCGCTCGCTGAAACCCCATTGCATGGGAACCATCTACTGGCAGCTGAACGACACCTGGCCGGTCGCCTCCTGGTCGAGTCTCGACTATGGCGGGCGCTGGAAGGCGATGCACTATCTGGTGCGGCGCTTCTTCCAGCCGGTCGCTGTGGCGGCGATCCCGTCGGAGGACAACAAGGTCATCCGCATGTCCGTCGTCAACGACACGCTCGACGAGGTCAGTGTCGATCTGGCGTTGCACGTCGTCACCATGGCCGGCGAGGTGAAACCGCTGTCGTCGGTGCAGGCGGCCTGCAGCCCGGACGCTGCCGTCACGGCCATCGAGATCGACGCCGCCACGATCCCCGCCGGTTGCCTGCTGTGGTGGACATTCACGGCGTCGAACGGGATGGGCGGGCAGGGCCACCATGTCCACGGCACCTACAAGGCACTGGAGCTGGAGCCATCCGGGCTTTCGGTCCGGCGCATCGAGCGGACGGATGACGGGGCGGTCGAGATGACGCTCACCGCCAGCGGTCTGGCGCTATTCGTCATGATCGAGAGCGTAACGGACGGCCGCTATTCCGACAATGCCTTCGACCTTACCGCCGGAGAGACACGGCTGATCAGGTTCACGCCGTCGGTCGCACTGGAGCCCGAGGCCATGCCGGAGTTCCGCTTCTACGATCTGCAGTCCTGCCAGTCGCTGGACTGAGACCATCACGCCGCCATCGGCGGCAATCCGACCGGCGCAGGCCGGCCAAGACGACAGGCCACTCGGCCATTGGAGGAGAGAACAATGACGAAACTTGGTTTCCAGCTTTACAGCGCCCGCGAGTTCCCACCCTTTTCCGACGTTTTCGCCAAGGTGGCGAAGGCAGGCTACACGGAGGTCGAGGGCTATGGTGCCATGTATGCCGGTCTCGACGATGCCGGTCTGAAGGCGATGCGTGCCGACCTCGACAAGAACGGCCTGACCATGCCGACCGGCCATTTCGGCCTTGATCTGCTGGAGGGCGATCCGGAGCGGGCGCTGGAGATTGCTGGCGTGCTCGGCATAGAGGCGATCTACGCGCCGCACCTGATGCCGGACCAGCGGCCGACCGATGCCAAGGGCTGGCACGCGTTCGGCGTCCGGCTGGAGACGGCCAGCCGGCGGTTTAAATTCGCCGGTCTCGATTTCGGCTGGCACAACCACGATTTCGAATTCGTCAAGCTTGCCGACGGCACCACGCCCATGGACCATATCCTGGCCGGCGGTCCCGGTCTGTCCTGGGAGGCGGATCTTGCCTGGGTGGTGCGCGGCGGTGCCGATCCCTATGCCTGGATCAAGGCTTACGCTCCCCGTATCACGGCAGTGCATGTCAAGGATATCGCGCCGGCAGGCGAAAATACGGACGAGGGCGGCTGGGCCGATGTCGGCCATGGAACGCTCGATTGGGCCAAGCTGATGCAGGCCCTGAAGCTGACGAGCGCTCGCCACTATGTCGTCGAGCACGACAATCCGAACGATCTCGACCGCGTCGTGACGCGCTCGATCGCTTCCTTCAAGACATACTGATCGGAGGGCTTATCATGGCCAAGGAACTCGGTGTCGGCATCATCGGATGCGGCAATATCTCCACCACCTATTTCTCGTTGTCGCCGCTCTTCAAGGGGTTGAAAGTACTCGCCTGCGCCGACCTCAACATGAATGCCGCAGAAATCCGCGCCGAGGAATTTGGCGTCAGGGCACAGACAATCGACGATCTTCTCGCCAACGACGACCTCGACGTTATCGTCAACCTGACCATCCCGGACGCGCATTTCGCCGTTTCCAAGCGCATCCTCGAGGCGGGCAAGCACGTCTACTCGGAAAAGCCGCTGGTACTGACGCTGGAAGAGGGCGAGACGCTGCGGCGTCTGGCCAAGGAGAAGGGTCTGGCCGTCGGCTGTGCGCCGGACACCTTTCTCGGCGGTGCGCACCAGCTGGCGCGCAAATTCATCGATGACGGCGGTATCGGCCGCGTCACCTCCGGAACCTGCCACGTGATGAGCCCCGGCATGGAGATGTGGCATCCGAACCCGGATTTCTTCTTCCTGCCCGGCGCCGGCCCCATCCTCGATCTCGGCCCCTATTATGTCGCCGATCTCATCAACCTGATCGGGCCGGTCAAGCGCGTCGGGGCGATGACGTCGATGGCGTCCGAGACCCGCACGATCACCAGCCAGCCGCGCCACGGCGAGATCATTCCGGTCAAGACGCCGACGACCATCCAGGCGCTCCTGGAATTCGTCAGCGGCGCCACCATCACGCTCACGGCCAGCTGGGATGTCTGGTCGCACCGGCACGGCAGCATCGAGCTCTATGGTACCGAAGGCTCGCTCTACGTGCCCGACCCGAACTTCTTCGGCGGCACCGTCGAAGCCAGCGGCCGCAACAAGGACATCCATACGCTGGATGCCTGGGACCATCCCTTCGGCATCGCCAACCAGGAAAGCCCGCAGGGGCCGCGCGCCAACTATCGCACGGCCGGTCTTGCCGACATGGCAGCGTCGCTGATCGACGGGCGCGATGCCCGCTGCTCGCTCGACCGGACGCTGCACGGTGTCGACGTGATGACCTCGATCCTCAAGTCCGGCGCCGAGAACCGTTTCGTCGACTTGACCACCACCTGCAGCCAGCCGGCCGCACTCGGCATCGAAGAGGCACAGGCGCTCTTGAAGTAAAGCCGACAGCGGCTATTGTCCGCGCGCGGGCCGAAAGGCCCGCGTTTGAGCATGGGAGAGATTTTGATGAGCTGGCAACCGGCGGAAAACCGCTATTCCAAAATGAAGTACAATCGCACGGGCCGTTCCGGCCTGAAACTGCCAGCCGTGTCGCTCGGGCTCTGGCACAATTTCGGGGGCGACACGCCGCACGACCGAAAGGTCGACATGTGCCGCACCGCCTTCGACCTCGGCATCACCCATTTCGACCTTGCCAACAATTACGGTCCGCCTCCCGGCTCGGCCGAGACGGCCTTCGGCGAGATCCTGCGCACCGACTTTGCCGGCCTGCGCGACGAACTGATCATTTCGTCCAAGGCCGGCTATGACATGTGGCCGGGACCCTATGGCGAATGGGGCAGCCGCAAATATCTGGTGGCCTCCTGTGACCAGAGCCTGAAGCGGATGGGTCTCGACTATGTCGACATCTTCTATTCCCACCGCTTCGATCCGGACACCCCGCTGGAGGAAACCTGCGGTGCGCTCGATTATATCGTCCGCTCCGGCCGGGCGCAGTATGTCGGCATCTCGTCCTACAACTCGCAGCGGACCCGCGAGGCGGCTGAGATCCTGAAGTCGCTGGGTACACCCTGCCTCATTCACCAGCCGAGCTATTCGATGCTCAACCGCTGGGTCGAGGACGACAAGCTGCTCGACACGCTGGATGAGGTCGGCATGGGCTCGATCGTCTTTTCGCCGCTGGCGCAGGGCATGCTGACGACGAAATATCTGAACGGCATTCCGGACGACAGCCGGGCCGCGCAGGATCATTTCCTGAAGAAGGATTTCATCCGCCCATCGATTCTCGACAACATCCGCAAGCTCAACGGCATCGCCGAAAAGCGCGGCCAGACGCTGGCGCAGATGGCCATTGCCTGGGTTCTGCGCGGCGGCCGCGTGACGTCGGCGCTGATCGGCGCAAGCCGCTCGTCGCAGATCGTCGATTGCGTCAAGGCCCTCGACAATCTCGAGTTCACCGCCGAGGAGCTGCGGGAAATCGACATCTATGCCAGGGAAGCCGATATCAACCTCTGGGCCAAGTCGGCCGAGCGAGAATAGTCTCCGGCTGGTGACACAGCCAATGATCCGAACCGATGCGCCGCTCCCGGGCGGCGCGTCTATCGCCTTGGAGGAGGTTGACCGATGATCCACAACCCTATTCTGCCCGGTTTCAATCCGGATCCGTCCATCTGCCGGGTCGGGGAGGATTACTACATCGCCACCTCGACCTTCGAGTGGTATCCGGGCGTGCAGATCCACCATTCGCGCGATCTCGTCAACTGGACGCTGGTCCGCCGGCCGCTCGAGCGCCAGGCGCAGCTCGACATGCGCGGCAACCCGGACAGCTGCGGCGTCTGGGCGCCGTGCCTGTCCCACGCCGACGGCCAGTTCTGGCTGGTCTATACCGACGTCAAACGCTTCGACGGCAACTTCAAGGACGCCCACAACTACATCGTCTTATCCGATACCATCGAAGGCGAATGGTCCGATCCGGTCTATGTCAATTCGTCGGGCTTCGACCCGTCGCTTTTCCACGATGCCGATGGGCGCAAGTGGTTCGTCAACATGCAGTGGAACCACCGCAGCGAGAGTTTTGGCGGTTCGCCGAAGTCGCCAGCCTTCGATGGCATCCTGCTGCAGGAATGGGACCCGGCAACGCGGTCGCTCGTGGGGCCGATCCGCAATATCTTTGCCGGCAGCCCGCTCGGCCTTGTCGAGGGACCGCATCTGTTCCACCGCGACGGCTGGTACTATCTGACGACCGCCGAGGGCGGTACCGGCTACACCCATGCCGTGACGATGGCGCGCTCGCGCGATATCGCCGGCCCCTATGAAATGCATCCGAACACCTTTCTGATCACCGCCAAGGACTATCCGGAGGCGCCATTGCAGCGCGCCGGGCACGGCCAATATGTCGAGACGCCGGATGGCCAGGCCTATCACACCCACCTTTGCGGCCGGCCGCTGCCGCCGCTGAGCCGCTGTACGCTCGGCCGCGAGACGGCTCTGCAGAAGTGCAGCTGGAAGGACGATGGCTGGCTCTATCTGGAGAACGGCACCGTGGTGCCCGACGTCGACGTGCCGGGCCTTTCAGGCGCCACGCCGATCGAAAGACCGCGCCGCCGGGAAGCCAACTTCGACGGGCCCGAACTGCCTGCGGATTTTCAATGGCTGCGCACGCCGGCGCCCCAGCGGCTGTTCAGCCTGTCGGAGCGGTCGGGTCATCTCAGGCTCTACGGGCGCGAGAGCATCGGCTCCTGGTTCGAGCAATCCCTGGTCGCCCGCCGCCAGGAACATCATCAGTTCCGCGCCGAGACGGTCATCGACTTCGCGCCGGACACCTACCAGCAGGTCGCAGGCCTCACCCATTACTACAACCGCTTCAAGCTGCATGCGCTGGCCGTCACGGTCCACGAGAAGCTGGGTCGCTGCCTGACGATCCTGTCCTGCGCCGGCGACTATCCAGATGGCAGGCTGGGTTTTCCCGTCGGCAGCGGCGTCGCCGTCCCGGATGGACGGCTGCAGCTTTCCATGGAGGTTCGTGACAACGACCTGCAGTTCTACTGGCAGGCCGAGGGCATGGGGGCATGGCAGGCCATCGGTCCGGTGCTCGATGCCGGGGTGATCTCGGACGAGGGCGGGCGCGGCGAGCATGGCTCGTTCACAGGGGCCTTCGTCGGCATGTTTGCGTTCGACACGTCGGGACGGGCGAAGGCTTCGGATTTCGACTGGTTCAACTACGACGTCCTGTAGTTTTTCCGAGTTTTTGCCGGGAATATCGACTGCGGCCTGCCCTGGCGCCGCCGGCGGTCCAGTGGCATTGACAAAATTTAATATTATTGACGGCCTGCTGTCATTTTTTTGAGATATGGCTGCGCAGCAAAAGACGCCAGGATACGAGGAAATACCATGAAGAAGACGATCGCCGCGCTGCTTGCCGCGGCGTCCATCGCCGCACCGCTGACAGCCGCCCCTGCGGTGTCCGCTGCCCCGCAGCAGAAGGAAGTCCACCGCTCCGTGGCGCGCACGGGCAGCTGGACCCGCGGCCATCGGCTTTCGGCCTCGGATCGCAAGCGCGCCGAGCCCCTGGATTACACCCGCTACCGCCTGAAGACCCCGCCGCACGGTTACCGCTGGGTACGCCTCCGCGGCAGCTTCCTGATGGTCGGTTCGACGAGCGGGCTGATCCTCAGCGTCGTGGCGGCACGCTAGGAGCTTCTCCAGACAGGTCCATCACCGCCTCCCATAAAGCCAATGTCGAATGCTAGGAGATCGTCACCAACGATCATTGCTGGATGACGACTGCAGTTCAGATCGATTTTGCCGAATGGGTCGGTGAGGCTCGAGCCGATATAGACGTCAAATGTGCAAAGAAACGGTGCTGCTCCGTGTCGCTATCGTCGTACTCGCATTGCACTCTGTTCCCTGATAGGTTGTGGCCGGTTTGGTCTTGCGAGGGGGATGTGATGGTCGATTCAATTAAGCTAACGAACTACCCGTACGAGCACGAAGGCGCCGCGCTCAATAGAATTAACGCGCGGTCCAACCATAGGAAGGCGCTGGCTTATTGGCTCGGTTTTCTGAAGGGCGTCCTGGCAAGCGACAAGGTCGAAACTGCAGAATACGAGCCGCTAACTGTTGAAGCCAGAAACTTTCTCAATCTACTTCATGATCCAGACGCGCACGAACTCATTGATGATCTCAAGATATGGAAGAATGAGCCAAAAGAAATTTATGAGATTGTGGAAAATATTGTAACAATGCGGTCTCGCCATTTCATCATCGAGAGCGAGAAAGACGAGATCAACGAGCTATATGGGTTTTGTGCCGGAATAGCCTGCGACAATCACATCACGCCTGCAGAGGTTGAGAGGTTGCTGTCGAAATTGGGTGGTTACACCAAAATCCAGACCGATATACGTCTGATTAACCTCAGAGGGGCGGCGCAGCGATCCATCGCCGATGGAAGGATCACTCCGGAAGAATCCGACGACATATGTGAGTGGATTTCCCATCTGGTCGGCGACAGCGCCACCAACACTGGGCTACCGACCTTCGGCAACGTTGGCGTTATCGAAGGTGCACTTGAGGATCACAACGAAGTTGTCTTCGAGGAACGGATGTTCGTTCTGACGGGAAAGTTCACTCTCGGCCCACGTAAAGCGATCCAAGGGATGATCTCAGATCGTGGAGGCGGTTTTAAACGTATGGTATGCCGAAATACCCACTACCTTTGTGTGGCAGCCGAAGCTTCACGTGATTGGCGACATAGTCATGAAGGTCTGAAAATCATCAAAGCCTGGGAGTTGCGAACCCAAGGCCGAGGGCCTGATCTCGTACACGAAGGCACTTTGGCACGAGCGCTTTCTCGATAACGCAGTCTTCAAGGGGCACAGCGCGGAGCCAAGCAATCCATACTTGGCTCCGCGCATTATTTGCGCGCTGCTGTCCCTGTCACCGATTTCCGGTATTCGCAGGACTCCGGCCTTAGCTGAAACGGCCGGCGGCGTGGGCGAGCATGGTGTAGACCTTGCCGGTGTCTGACGTCAGGTAGGACTGGGTCACCGACTTGTCGCGATCGGTGCTGGCGACGTCGGCCAGCAGCTTTTCGAAGTCGCCGATGTAGCGGTCGACTGCGGTGCGGAATTCCGGCTCGCGATCATACTTGCGCTTGATCTCGTCGAAGGTCTGCTGGCCCTTCAGCGTGTAGAGCCGGCGGGTGAAGACGTCCCGCTCGCCGCGCTGGTAACGGCGCCAGAGGTCGACCGAGGCGTCGTGGTCGATGGCGCGGGCGATATCCACCGACAGCGAGTTCAGCGATTCCACGACATGGCGCGGGTTTCTGGCGTCGCCGGCGCGGGGTGCCGGGGCTGCCGCCTCGACGGGCTGGCGGGCCGGGGCAGGTGCGCGTGCCGGTGCGGTGTCGCCGGCGTCCTCGCGCGAAGCACCGCGCAAAAGGTCGCTGATCCAGCCGCCGCCGGCCTGGTCCTGGCGAGCCGGTGCCGGTGCGGCAGCGGGCTGGCGCTGCGGCTGGGGTGCCGGTGCGCGATCGGAGGCAATGGTGCCGCGAAGGCCCATCGGCTCGATCGGCTGGCGCGGGGCAGGCGCTTCAGGCTGCTGCAGGTACTGCGGTGCGGGCTGCGGCGCAACCGGCTGGCGCTGCGGCGCCGGCTGCTGTGGCTGCTGGGCGATCGGCGGCTGGCGCGGCGCAACGGGTGCCGGCTGTGGCGCAGGCTGCGGCGCTTGTGCCCGTGCGACGGGCGGCGCGATTTCCAACTGCTGCGAGGAGCGTCCGACGATCTGCGAGATGTCCTGCAGTGCCTTGATCTGCTCGGCAACGGCACGACGCATGGCAGCGGCGCTTTCCTTGGCTTCCTCGGGCAGGTCGAACGCGCCGCGCTTCAGTTCCGTCCGGGTGAGGTCGAGTTCCTTGCGGATGTCGCCAGCCGAGCGGCGGATTTCATCGGTGGCGCCGGAGAAGCGATCGATGGCCTCCTCGACTGCAACACGCAGCGTTTCCCGCATGGAGTAGGCGGCGTTGTCGGTCGTCTTGCCGGCCTCGGAGAACATGTTCTCCACATCCGACATGGATGCGGTCAGGCCGCCGCGCAGGCGGTTGGTGAGTTCGCTCGAGCGGCGTTCGGCGTTGGCGAAAGTTCCTTCGATTGCCTGGTTTGCTTCCTGGCCGGCCTTAGCCAGAGCATCGCGCATGGTTTCGGCGGTCTGCTGGGCGCGGGCTTCCGTTTCCGAGAGCACGCGGCCGATATCGGCGACCGACGCCTGGACGCCCTGGCGAAGATTGCCGGACACCTGGTTGGTGCGCTGCTCGGCGCGATCGAATGCGGTCTCGACGACGGAGCCGACGGCACGCAGGGTCTTCTCGATTTCCTCGGAGCGCTGGACCAGTCCGACTGACAGGCTCTCCAGCGCGCTTTCGCGTTCTTCGAGAGTGGACATCAGGTTTGACTGGGCGGCGCCCAGAAGCTGGGACGCCTGGGTGAGGACCTTGGAGTGTTCGTCGAACCGGCCGATGATGCCGCCGACTTGCGACAGGGTCTGGATCGAGATGTCGCTGAGCTTGTCGATCTTGCCTTCCAGCAGGCGGGTCGAGGCGGAGATCAGCTCCGAAGACTTGCCTGCACTTTCGGTAAAGCGCGCGCTTGTCGAGCCCAGGCGGTTGTCGACTTCGGCCAGATCGTGCGTTGCCCGGTTGAGCATGGCGACGATGGCCGAGTTGTTGTCGCCCAGCCGTTCGATGAGGCCGTTGACGTTGGTCACCAGGCTGGTCTCCAGCGCATCGACCGTGGCGGTGACGCTTTCCGTGCGGGCCGAGATGGCGGCCAGCGTTTCGTTGGTGCGGGACGCGATGGCGTTGACCAGAGCCGCGTTCTCGGTGCGCAGGCGTTCGGCTGCCTGCTGGGCTGCCGCCGCAATGCGCTCGGCTGCCTGTTCGCCGGTTGCCGCATAGGCGTCGACGACGGGGCGGGCCTTTTCGTCGATGATGCGAACCAGGTCGGCAGAGCGGCCGGCCAGCATCGAGTTGAGATCGCGGCTGCGTTCGTCGAGGCTGTTGCGGATGGACGAGCCGCGTGCTTCCAGCGCCTTGTCGACATCGGCGAGCGTCGCGTCGATATCCCGGGCGCGTTCGTCGAGGTTGGTGCGGATGGCGTTGCTGCGCTGCTCGAGGGCCTCCTCGACGCGGGTCAGGCTGGAGGCGATCTGCTCGCCGGTTCCGGCCAGCGCCGAGCGCATCTGCAGGCTGCGGGCTTCCAGCGTCTTGTCGACGTCGGAGAGCGTCGCATCGATATCGCGGGCGCGTTCGTCGAGGTTGGTGCGGATTGCGTTGCTGCGTTCCTCAAGCGCGCGCTCGACGCGCGACATGGTGGAGGCAATGTCGTCGCCGGTGCCGGCCAGCGCCGACCGCAGCGATGCGCCGCGGGTTTCCAGCGACTGCTCGACCTCGGAGAGGGCGGCGGACAGCGCCGTGACCTGGTTGCCGACCAGGCCCTCGGCCTCGGCAACCTTGTTGACGATGACGTTGCCGGCCTCGGAGAAAGTCTGGGCGACGGCGGCGGCCTGACCGGCAAGCCGGTTCTGGGTCTCGGAGACGCGGTTGACGATGTCCTGCGAGCGCTCTTCCATGGTCCGGGTGAAATCGTCGCTGCGGTTGCCGAGATGATCGGCAAACTGCTGGCCGGTGGCGGCGAGAAGTTCCGCTGTGCGGGTGGCTTCGTTGTCCATGCCCTCGGCTGCGTCGGCAACGGCGGTGCGCAGGGTGGTCGCCAGCGCGGTGGCCTTGCCTTCGATGGTGCGGTTGACGGCGTCGAGACCGAGGTTGAGGGCGCGATCCATGGTCGACAGGCGCTCGTCGATGCGCGCCGTGCCGGTATCCATGGCCTGGCTGAGGTCCGCCGTGCGACCGTCGATGGTCGCGGTCAGGCGGGCAGCAGCGTCGGTGGTCGCACGATCGATCTGCTCGACACCGCCGGTGAGGCTGTCGGCCAGCCGGTTGCCGGCCGCGTCAACCTGTTCGACAACGCCGGAGATGCCGTCGCGGATGCGATGCTCGATGCCGACGAGGCCGGTTTCGACCCGTGCTCCCGTGTCCTCGAAGCGGGTCGTCATGCCTTCGACCGATGCCGTCAGATGCGACGAGAAGGTTTCTGCCGAGCGGGTGATCTCGCCGGCGGCGTCCTGGAACTTGACGGCAATGGTGCCAGCGCTGGTCTGGAGCCGTTCCTCGAGCGAGCGGGCGCCGCCTTCGATGGTTCCGCGCAGCGAGGCCTCGTGTTCCTCGAGGGACATTTCCATCATGCCGACGCTGGTGGCGATCGATGTGCCGATGTTCATCGCCTGTTCGGCCAGCGTTCCGTCGATCTGCTCATGGGCTTCGCGCAGCGTCTGCTGGATGGCATTGCCGCGCTGGTCGAGGGTGGTACGCAGGCGGTCGTGGGCGTTTTCGAGGCTGTGGTCCATCTGGGCAAGGCCTGTGCCGATGGTGGCTTCGAGGCGGCCCGTGGTGTCGGCGAGGGCGTTCTCGACACGTGCCGTCGACTGGCCGACAACGTTTTCGAGACGTTCGCCGCCATGGTTGAGCACGGTGGCGAGCCGGTCGGTATGGGCGCTGAGCGCCTGGTCGAGGCGGTCGTGATTGTCGACATAGGCGGCGCGGATGGTTTCGGCTTCCTTGCCGAAGGTACCGGCGATCCGGGCTTCCGCACCGGCGACGCTCTCGATGATGGCGTTGGTACGGGCTTCAAGCGCATCGTCGAAGCGGCTCTGGGACTCGTCCAGCGAAATCGCCAGCGCCATGGTCTTGTCCTGCAGGGCATCGCCAATGCGGCTATGGCTGTTCGACACCACGGCGTTGATGGCCTCGACGCTGACGCCAAGGGTCTCGTCGATCAGGGCATGGTTTTCGGCAAGCGTCTGGGCGAGGACGCGGGTCTTGTCGTCCAAGGTCTGCTGCAGGCGATCGTGACCGCTGGAGACGGAGGAGGCAATGGCCTGGCCGCGTGTGCTGAGCGTGTTCTCGAGGCGCTCCTGGCTCTCCGAGAGGGAGATCGCGAGCGCCATGCTGCGTTCGTCGAGGGCTTCGGTCAGGCGTTCGCGGTTGTCGCTCACGGCGCCGATCAAGGCATCGGAGCGGGTCGCCAGCGTATTGTCGAGGCGTTCCTGGGTTTCGGATAGCGAGACGGCGAGCGCCATCGTGCGGTCGTCCAGTGTCTCGGTCAGCTTGTCGTAGCTGGTCGAGAGGGAGCCGAGCAGGGTCTCGGAACGGCTGGCCAGCGTGCTGTCGAGACGTTCCTGGGTTTCGGAGAGCGAGATGGCGAGCGCCATCGTGCGGTCGTCCAGTGCGTCCGTCAGCTTCTCGTTGCTCGTCGACAGGGATCCGAGAAGCGTCTCCGAGCGGCTGGCCAGCGTCTGTTCAAGACGCTCCTGGCTGTCGGAAAGCGAGATCGCGAGCGTCATGGTGCGTTCGTCGAGAGCGTCGGTGAGCCGTTCGTGGCTGTCGGAGACGGCGCTGACGATGGTCTCGGAGCGGCTGGCGAGCGTCTGTTCGAAACGCGTCTGGCTGTCGGAGAGCGCGTTGAACAGCGCGCCGCTGCGCTCGGCCATGACCGCATCGATACGCTCGTGCGCGGTGCCCAGCGTCTGGGTGATTTCGCCCGTGCGTGCCGACAGGGTGTCGTTGAGGGCTTCCGTCCGTCCGACGAAGGCCGTTGTCAGCTCGTGGGTGCCGGAAGACAGCGCCGTCGTGATTTCTGACGTCGCGGTTTCGATGACGTTGCGGAACTGGCCGGAGCGGGCGGCGAGCGCCTCGCTCAATTCTTCGGCGCGGCCGTTGAACGTGGTGTTGATCGTCTCCGTACCGGTGATGACGGCCGACGAGACATCGCCGGTGGCCGTGCGCAGGGCTGAGGTCAACTCGCTGGCGCGGGCGGCGATCGTCGTGCTCAGTTCGTTGCTGCCGGATGTCAGCGACGTCGAAAGCTCCGAGGTGGCGCCGCGAAGCGCCGACGTCAGCTCCTCGGTGCGGGCGCTCAGCGCAGCCTGCAGCTCTTCCGAACCGCTGCCGAGAACGGCAGCGACATCGCCGGTGGCGCCGCGCAATGCGGCCGTGAATTCGCTGGTGCGGCTTTCGAGGGCCGAAGTGATTTCGGCGGCCTTGCTGCCGATGGCGTTTTCAAGCACCTCGTGGCCCGTCGAGAGCGCGGTGGCCAGCGCGAAGGAGTGGTCGGTGAGCGAAGAGCCGATGCGCTCGATGCTGGAGGTGAGAATGCCGTCCATGGCGTCGGAGCCGCCGGCCAGCGTCTCGTTGATGCGGGCAAGGCTTTCCATCAACTTGCTGTCGAGCGAACCCGCGCGCTTGTCGAAGGCCGTGGCGAATTCGGCGACGCGTTCGTCGAAGCTCGTCGAAACCTGGGCGACGGTCGACTGCAGGCGCTCTTCGAAGAAGCCCGAGCGCAGGTCGAGATCCATGACGGTGTCGTCGACACTCGACTGGAGGCTCTGGCGGAAGCTGGCACCCTTTTCGTCGAGGGCGCTGTTGAGCTTCGAAAGCACGTTGTCGAGCGTGCCGGTGATGCCGCGTTCGCCGGAGTTCAGGCTTTCGCTGATCTCGCGGGTGCGGGCAATCAGGGTCTCGTTGAGCTGGCGGGCGCGGTCGTTGAGCGCGGCGTTCAGCTTGTCGGTATTGGCATCCAGCGTCGAGGCGCGGGTCTCGAACTGGCTGAGCAGCTTGTTGCCGCGCTCCGAAAGGGTCGCGGTGAGGGATTCCAGGCGGGTGTCGAATTCCTGGTTCAGCGCGAAGCCGGACGCGCTCAGGTTTTCGATCAGGCTGTCGGTCTTGGCGGCGAGCAGCGATCCGAGCGACTGCAGGGCCGTGTCGGACTTTTCCGTGAGTGCGGCAGCGCGGGTGTCCATCAGGGTCGCAAAGGCTTCGCCCGAGGTTGCCAGCCGGATGGCGATCTCCTCGGTCGCAAGCGACATGTCTTCCTTGATCTGCTCGTGCACGCCTGAAATCGACGAGCGAATGCGCTCGGCATGGTTGACGATGGCGTCGCGCTCGGAGCCGAGCTCGTGGACGAGGCCGCGGACGCGCATCTCGTTGTCGGCGTAGCTGCGCTCGAGGGCATTGACTTCGGAATGGACGAGGGTCTCGAGCTCGGTTGCGCGGGCGATGGTGCGCTCTATGCCTTCGTTCATGGCCGAGACTTCGCGGCGGACGGCCTGGCCGACCGTCATGATCCGCTCGGAGGCGATCGTTTCAGGATCGGAGAGCCGGAGGGCCACTTCGGCCATGGAGCGGGCGGCGTTGCGCATGTCCTGTGCGCGCGACAGCATGATGGCGAAGGCGTAGAACAGCAGGATCGGAACGAGGATGCCGATGATGCAGGCGATCACGCCGGGCAGGGCCACGAGTTCGGAGAGCGAGCGTATCTGCCAGATCGGCGGCGAATAGATGACGCTCGTCAGGCCGATGCCGGCAACGAGCCAGATGAGGGAGAAGATCGTCGCATTGCGGATGGCGCCGCCGATCGATGCCGTGTCCAGTGCGCGAAGGATGGTCTGGGGGCTTGCTCTCGCCGTATCGTTGGCGGGCTCGAAGACCTGGGCGCGGGGCGAGTCTGACGGGCGTCCGGCAGACGCGCGGGCCGCAGCGGCCTTGCGGGCTGCCTCTTCCTTGGCCTGCTTGGCACGGGCATTCGAAGTCTCAGCCAAATCTGCCTCCGTGGCACGCGGCGCAGGTCCGGTGCGAGCTGGTATTCCGTCATCGCTGAAATCGATTTGCAGCGCTTCGTCCAAAGCCTTGAAGGCCTTGTCTTCAACCGACTCGCTGTATTTGTTGTTCGCCATACGGATACGCCTCGTTACACTCGTTCCGGCCGACCCTGCATTTCGAAAATCCGCCAAGATCCGATACGCAACATCTCGCCAGCCGTACTACCGATTTCCTTAACAAGGCATCGGCATCCACATTACATTCCGACCAATGAGCGACTTTGCACAGGGGGCGGTACCAAAACATTACCACTTTCCGTCCGTTGGGCAAAGACGAGCCGGAGGCACGGAACTCCAGTACCGTACTGACACATTAGCATCCCTGTTACAATTACGGGATGGCAAACGCCGGGAACCGTTAGCGTGTTGTTAACACCTTTTAAATCAAGGCATTGTCGAAAAGATGAGAATTTAACCGTGTTTAACAGTCGTTAACCATACGTGCAGTTTTCCGCCCTTGTTGTGCCGGAATTTAACGCGATGGCCATCCCGGAGCCGCAAGGATGCGGCAACGCAAAGACGACATATAACGGGAGAATTGGCCCATGGCCGCGTTGAACATCGCATTTGAAGCACCGGACAACTCGCGCGGACTTGGTCCGTCTCGGGACAAGCCGATCGATCTGGTCCATCTCGCGCGGCAGACCATGGGCGACAAGGTGCTGGAAATCGAGGTTCTGCAGATGTTCGCGCGCCAGGCCCGCAGCTGCCTGCAGGACATCGGCAGCGGCAATGCCGACCAGATCAAGGCCGGGGCCCACCGTCTGAAGGGCGCAGCCAGCGCCGTCGGCGCATTCAAGGTCGCCCAGTCGGCCGAGGCTTTCGAGGCCCGTTCCGACGATGCGTCCTGCATGGCTGCGATCGGGACTGCCGTCGTCGAGGCGGAAAATTTCATTCTCAAGCTTTGCCGCTAAGACCGATCCGGCTCGCCGTCCCCTGTGGGACGGCCATAGCGGGACGGGCGCCCCGGCAGCGCATCGTGAACGGCTTTCACACCCGGCGATGTTGACTGCCGTTTGGAATTGTTGGAAGAAAATCCAACTCTCCCACATCACTCGCGCACACCGGAATATTTCATGACCAAACTGACCATCGTTGCTTTCGACGGCACGCGTTTCGACTTCGATGCCGACGAGGGCTCGACCGTGATGGAGAATGCCGTGCGCAACTCCGTGCCTGGCATCGAAGCCGAGTGCGGCGGCGCCTGCGCCTGTGCCACCTGTCATGTCTATGTCGACGATGCGTGGATCGCTCAGGCTGGCCCGCCGGCGGCCATGGAAGAGGACATGCTCGATTTCGCCTTCGATGTCCGGCCGAGCTCGCGGCTTTCCTGTCAGATCAAGATGACAGCGGCGCTGGACGGCCTGGTCGTTCACGTGCCCGAGCGCCAGGCCTGATCCCCAGTTCTGGGTTCCGCCCAAAAAAAACCTCGCCCTTTGCGGAGCGAGGCCAGGCGGGCGTATCACCGACAGGCGAGGGAGGAAGCGCTTGCGGCTTCGGATACGCCGGGAGAACCCAGGAAATCGAACGCAACACCGACATGCTGTACTTAAGGTGCGACTACATTACGCTTCAGGTAAAGGGCAAAGCGGGTTAATCCCCAGCTGTTTTAGTTCGCGCGTGTCAAATTTCTCACAGTCGCGCGATTGACCGGATGCAGCCATTTCGCCTTACCCGCTGATTTCAATCCGTCTTAGTCGAATTTTCGCTTTTGCCGCGACGCGCGAGCCGCTGCATGCGGTCCTGAAAGTTTGCGGCCTCGATTCGGTCGAAGCGCTCCTGATCACGGTCATGCAGGAGGATGTTCTGCACTGATTCGGCGCTGACCTTGTCCTGCAGCTGGTCGCAGGTCTTTTCGGGACGCAGGGCGAGGATGGCTTTTTCCATGCTGCGGGCGTGCATCCGGGCAATCTCGGCATGCCGCTCTTCATGGCGCTTGATATCGGCGGACAGCCTGTCCCAGACGCCGGAGAGCCGGGGCTGGGCGTTGCGGCGATCGCGCCAGCGGGGCAGGATGATGGTGATGTCGACGGTCACTCTCGCGCCGCCGATGTGGCATCGGCCGTCGCTTTCGACATAGGTCGCCTCGCCGCCGAAGCGGATGCGGGTGGCGCCGGGATGGCGGCTGCTCGCACCCATCGCCGTCGGGCCGCCGGCGTTGAGGGCCTGGTCGAGCGCGTCGGCGGTGTTGCCGCTGATATCGAAATAGGAAAACGACTTCCTGGCGATGACTTCCGCTTCTGCGCTCTGCCAGATGCCGCACGACAGGAAAACGGCGAGGGGAAGGCAAGCGAAGCGCGATGCAGTCGGCATTCGTGATCGGACCAGTTGAACTTCCGGGAAGCTTGCGGCATAGCCACTGCGAGCGCAACATCGAGCGGCGGATTTTTTCATTTTCAGCGGAGTGGACGTTTCGTGACAGGGCTGCGCGATAATTTCTGGCATGTCGGGCACGGTCGTCACCTGGACCTCGGTCGCGGTGCGATCATGGCGATCGTCAATTCCACACCTGATTCCTTTTCCGATGGCGGCCGTTTTGAATCCGTCGATGCGGCGGTGGCCCATGCGCTGGCCTGCGTCGCCGAGGGGGCAGATATCATCGACATCGGCGGTGAATCGACCCGTCCCGGCGCCGAGCCGGTCAGCGCCGCCGTCGAGCAGGCGCGGGTGCTGCCGGTGATCGAGGCGCTGCGCGGCGTGACGGATGCACTGCTCTCGGTCGATACCTATCGGGCGGAGACGGCACGGCTTGCCGTTGCGGCCGGGGCCCACATCGTCAACGACGTGTTCGGGCTGCAGCGCGAACCGGATATCGCGACGCTGGCCGCCGAGACCGGGGCAGGGCTTTGCATCATGCACACCGGTCGCGACCGCGAGACCTTGCCCGATGTGATCGACGACCAGGTTTCCTTTCTCCGGCAGTCGCTGGCGATCGCCGAGGCTGCCGGCGTCTCTCGCGGAAAGATCGTGCTGGATCCGGGTTTCGGCTTCGCCAAGGATGGCGACGACAATCTCGAACTCATGCTTCGGTTCGGCGAACTGGGGCAGTTCGGGCTGCCGCTTCTTGCCGGAACGTCGCGCAAGCGCTTCATCGGCCAGTTGACCGGACGCGAGGCTGCGGACCGCGATGCAGGGACGGCGGCGACCACGGCGCTCCTCAGAATGCGCGGCGCCGCGATTTTCCGCGTGCATAATGTCGCAATGAACAGGGACGCGCTTGCCGTTGCGGATGCTATGCTGGCAATGCAGGTGAAATCAGGAGCGGGACGACCATGAGCGGCATATACACCATCACCCTCCAGAATTGTGCGTTCTTCGCCCGGCATGGGGTTCATGACGAGGAGGAGTTTCTCGGCCAGCGCTTCTTCGTCGATGCCGAACTCGACGTTGCAGCGGGCGAGGCGCTCGTGACCGACTCGATCGACGGCACCGTCAACTATGGCGTCGCATTCACCGTCATCGAGGAAATCGTGACCGGCAAGCGGCGCTACCTGATCGAAGCGCTCGCCCTTGACGTCGCCAAGGGACTTTGCGAAAAGTTTCCGCAGATCAAGCGCGCCAAGGTGACCGTCCGCAAGCCGAACGCACCCGTTCCCGGCGTCCTCGACTACGTTCAAGTGAGCATCGAGCATTTTGCCTGAGACTGACGTCAGCACTGCCATGCTCGGTCTTGGCGGCAACATCGCCGATCCCGTCCGGGCGATGGCCACGGCCCTGCAGGCCCTCGGCCAGCGCGCCGACTGCCGGGTCGCTGCCGTATCGAGACTCTACCGCACGCCGCCCTGGGGAAAGACCGACCAGGCATTCTTCTTCAACGCCTGTGCCGCAATCGTGACGTCGCTGTCGCCGGAGACGCTGCTCGACACCTGCCTCGAGATCGAGCGCGGCATGAAGCGGGAGAGGGTGGAGCGCTGGGGCCCCCGGACCATCGATATCGACATCCTCACCTACGGGACCATCACCCTCGAAACGGAAAAACTGCACCTGCCGCATCCGCGCATGACGGAGCGGGGATTCGTGCTCATGCCGCTTGCCGATATTGCCGCAGATCTCGTGGTGTCCGGCCAGACGGTGGCGAACTGGCTTGCAGAAGCGGATGTTCGGGGCATCGAGATCGCGGATGCCGACGCAGGATGGTGGCAGCGTCCCTAGACAGACGAAAGGCCGAGCAATCCGCCCGGCCTCGGAGAAGTCTCTAACTTGCAGCTATTACTTGATGGCGCCGACCGTCATCGTGTCGAGCGCTTCGCGCTTGAGGCTGAGGCCGATGACCGGCACCATCTGTTCGTCCACCTTGACGGAGATGGTGACATTCATCGACTTGTCGTCCTGCAGGCGGGCGATCATGGCGCCATTCAGCTTCTGCCGGTTGAGGCCGACGACGACGGTGTTGTCGCTGACCGAACCCGAGGTGACGTCGAGGCCCTTGCCGGAGGCGC
>CAZZZI010000052.1:0-23195 GCA_964658415.1 uncultured Sphingomonas sp.
GTATGCTCGTGCGCTCGGGCATCATCCTCATCAAATACTGGTTCTCGATCACCGATGAGGAGCAGGAATTCCGCTTCAAGATGCGCATCCACGATCCGTTGAAGCAGTGGAAGCTGTCTCCCATGGACATGGAGAGCCGTATCCACTGGGAAGAATATACCAAGGCCAAGGAAGACATGCTGGCGCGCACCCACAGCGAGGCAGCGCCATGGTGGGTCGTGCAGGCCGTCGACAAGAAACGGGCGCGCCTCAACTGCATCGCTCATCTCCTCAAGCAGATTCCTTACGAGGATGTGCCGAAATCAGAGGTCGAGCTGCCCGGCCGTGTCCGCCACGAGGATTACACGCGCGCGCCGGTGCCGCCGGAAATGTACGTGCCGGAAGTTTACTGACCCCCGGCACTGGGAAACGCCTCAAGGAGACGGGGCCGGCCGGCCAGCCGGCACCGAGCAGGACGCACCGTTGAAGGGAGGGCCGTTGTCCGGCCATCCCGCATGCACGGAGACACGGCGCATCTGACCGCCGTCAAGAGTTCCCTGCGCAAATGGCGCGCTCAGGCGTTGGGACTGGCTTCAGCCGTTGCGGGCTTGCGCTTGGCCCGGGGGCGTTTTGGCGGCGTTTCCACCTTATCCTTGGTGGCGATGGAAGGCGCGACGCTGACTTCCTCGCTCTCCTCGCTCTCATCAGGACCCACCTGGTCGAGCCGGTGCTTAATGGCCAGCGCGTAGATGGTGTTCAGCACGTTGCCGTCCCGCAGATCCGGGTCGCTCAAGGCGAGCAACGAGGCGCGGACGATCTTCTTGCTGCCGACCTTGCCGCATTCCGCCTGTACGAATTCATACAGAGCCTTGTCGCTAAGGCCAGCGGTCGCACCGTCAACCAGTGCGTGATATACTTTCTTTTTCTCGCCCAATTCCAAACTCCCCAACAGCACCTATCCAAAGTGCTCATGTAATAAAATAAATAACCCGCCGCAATCTTTCGTCATTTTACTGTCACAAACAAGCCTTCCGTCATATCAATAGCGGACTGGTTCGATGCATCGCTAAACCTACCTGCCACGAATTTAGCAGTTGCAACGCGTCGTTGCTTGCTGCGATGGCAAAAACAACGCTTACAAGATCGAAATTCAGCATAGTCTTCCACGCATTTGTTGCCGTACTGGCGATAATCGCGACGGGCAAAATTGCCCGCCAAGTCCTATCGATATTTCGGCAGGCGGCGCTAGTTGTTCGAAACGGGTCATCCGACGAAAGGCAGCCGACAACGCATGTGCGTCCGCTCGAAGCTGGGGCTCAACAGGGAATACTGGGGTAAAGGGAACATCATGCTGAAGACATTCGCCGTCGCCGCCTCGCTTGCGGCATTCCTCGCCACCGGAGCCAATGCTGCCGATGTCGTGGTCTCCTCGAAGATCGACACCGAAGGCACGCTGCTCGGCAACATAATGCTGCTGTCGCTGAACGCTGCCGGGATCAAGGCACAGGATCGCATCGCACTCGGCACCACGCCAGTCCTGCGCAAGGCCATCACGTCGGGCGAAATCGACATCTACCCGGAATATACCGGCAATGCCGGCTTCTTCTTCAACAAGGCTGACGATGCTGCCTGGAAGAGCAACGATGCCGGCTATGCGCTTGCCAAGAAGCTCGACTACGATGCCAACAAGATCGTCTGGCTGACGCCTTCGCCCGCCAACAACACCTGGGCGATCGCAGTCCGCAACGATGTTGCCGGCCCCAACAAGCTGAAGACCATGTCGGATTTCGGCAAGTGGATTTCAGGCGGCGGCAAGGTCAAGCTGGCTGCGTCTTCCGAGTTCGTCAATTCGGCTGCAGCGCTTCCCGCTTTCCAGACGACCTATGGCTTCAAGATCAGCCCCGACCAGACCATCGTGCTCGCCGGCGGCGACACGGCCGCGACGATCAAGGCCGCAGCCGACCAGACCAACGGCGTCAACACCGCCATGGTCTACGGCACGGACGGTGCCATCGAGGCTGCCGAGTTGACCGTCATGGACGACGACAAGGGCGTGCAGCCGGTCTACGCGCCGACACCGATCATCCGCGAATCCGTGCTCAAGGCCAATCCGAAGATCGAGGAAGTGCTCGCACCGATCTTCAAGAGCCTGACGGCCGACGAACTGAGAAAGCTGAACAGCCGCATCCAGGTCGACGGCGAGGCCGCCAAGTCGGTTGCCGAGTCCTATCTGAAGGACAAGGGCTTCCTGAAATAAGATATCGACATCAGCCTATGGCCCTGCCCCTCCGGCGGGGCCATAGTTCGTTTCGATGACGGGAGCCGCGGGATGCAAGATGGATACGGGATCCGCAGGGCGGATCGTCTCGGCATGGTGCTGGCAGCCGCAGGCCTGCTCGCGACGGCGACGATGCCGTTCATCATCGCCAAGGCCAACCGTATCGCCGCCGGCAAGCCGCTGCTTCTGACCCAGCTTTTCGGCCAGCCTGTCGTCATTATCCTCCTGGCGGGGCTGCTGGCGACCGCACTCGCCGCGATTTTCGTCCGCAAGGCCACGGTCCGTCTCGCGATCGCAACGCTATGCATCGCAACCCTGCTGCTTGCCATCGGGCTCGTCTCGACATCCGCCACGCCCGTCGGCAGCGCGTCCGCGCGCATCACGCCTGGCGGTGCCTTCTGGGTGCTGCTCGCCGTACTCGGACTGGTCATTTCCGATGCGCTGGTGAAGCTGCACCTCACGCCCTGGATGCGGGTCGCGTCGTTGATCTTCTACGCGGCGCTCCTCGCCGCCTTCCTTATCTCCGGCAGTCTCGACAGCCTGTCGATCATGAAGGAATTTGCGATCCGCTCGGAGCAGTTCCGGGGCGAGGCAGTCGTTCATGTCCTTCTCGCCTTCGGCTCGGTCGCGATCTCCATTCTCCTGGCCCTGCCGCTCGGCATCCTGTGCTTCTGGCTGCCCAAGCTGCGGGCGATGGTCTTGCAGGCGCTGAGCCTGGTGCAGACCATACCGAGCCTGGCGCTGTTCGGGCTGCTCATGCTGCCGCTCGGCTACATCGCAACCCATGTTCCCGGCGCCGCCGCCATCGGCATTCGCGGCATCGGTGCCGCGCCCGCGATGATCGCGCTGATCCTCTACGCGCTGCTCCCCGTCGTCGCCAATACCGTGGTCGGTCTCGAGGGAGTCGATCCGGCCGTGCGCGACGCGGCCGCTGGAATGGGGCTGACGCGGCTGCAGATCCTGTTCGGCATCGACCTCCCCCTCGCCTTTCCCGTGATCCTCACCGGTATTCGCATCGTGCTGGTGCAGTCGATCGGCCTGGTGACGGTGGCGGCTCTGATCGGCGGCGGCGGTTTCGGACTGTTCATCTTCCAGGGCCTGGGCCAGACGGCAATGGACCTCGTTCTGCTCGGCGCGGTGCCCACCGTGTTTCTGGCATTTTCATCGGCTGTCGTTCTCGACGCCGTCATCGACACCATCCGGGGACGCCGCGCATGAATTCGAATGAGTTGGACCAGGACGCGATGATCGAATTGCGCGGCGTGACCAAGCGGTACAGCGATGCCACTGTCGTCGACAATGTCAGCATGACGGTTGCCAGGGGCTCCATCACCGTCGTCGTCGGCACATCAGGGTCCGGCAAATCGACGCTGATGCGCATGGTGAATCGGTTGGTGCCGATGAGCGGCGGCCAGATCCTCGTCGGCGGCAGGGACATCATGACGGTGCCCGTGACGGAGCTTCGCCGCCGCATCGGCTATGCCATCCAGGGTCACGGGTTGTTTCCGCATCGCACCGTGGCGCAGAATATCGCCACCGTTCCGCAGCTTCTCGGCTGGGACAAGCCACGCATCCAGCATCGCGTCGAGGAATTGCTGTCGCTCTTCCGGCTGGATGTCGATGCTTTCTCCGGCAAATATCCCCATCAGCTGTCGGGTGGCCAGCAGCAGCGGGTCGGCGTCGCCCGTGCGCTTGCCGCCGAGCCGGAGGTGCTGTTGATGGACGAGCCGTTCGGTGCGCTCGATCCCGTCATCCGCGGCAAGGCGCAGGACGACCTCCTGGAGATCCAGAGGAAATTCGGGACGACGATCATCCTTGTCACCCACGACATGGACGAAGCCTTTCATCTCGGCGACCGCATCGCGGTGATGAGCGAGGGCCGGCTGCTGCAGTGTTCCTCGCCGGAAACGATCCTGACGGACCCGGCCGATCCCTTCGTGGAGCAACTCACCGGCACCTCCGACAAGGCCCTGAAGCTGATGTCGATGCTGCCCCTGGAAGCCGGTATGGAGCCGGCAAGGGACGGGCTCTCCTTCGCCCTGCCGTCGAACTTGAACCTGCGCTCCGCACTGTCGGAAATGATCTGGCAGGGTGTCGAGGAAGCGTCCGTGCGCGACGCGAGCCACAGGGCTGTCGGATCGATCACGATGCGCCGCCTGCTACGGCTGGGAAAGCGCGCATGAGGCTGCTCATCGCCAACCTTTTCCGGGTCGCGGCTCTGGCCCTTCTGCTCGTCCTCCTGTTCAGGACCGAGTGGCTCACATTCCTGTTCGTGCCGCTGACGAACTTCAACGCGCCGCCGGTCTATACCCAGAACAGCCTGGCGCTGCTGGCTGCCGACCACCTCGAGCTTGTGGCGATATCGATCGCCGCCAGTGCCGTGCTGGCGGTCCTCGGCGGCATCTTCGTGACGCGGGCAAGCGGTGCCGATTTCCTGCCGCTGACACGGGCGATCGCCAATGCAGGGCAGACCTTCCCGCCCGTCGCGGTGCTGGCGCTCGCGGTGCCGGCCACGGGCTTCGGGATGGCGCCGACGCTGATCGCCTTGTTTCTCTACGGGCTGCTGCCGATATTCGAGAACACCGTGTCCGGCCTGCAGCAGGTGCCTGCCTCTCTGCTCGAGGCTGCCGACGGGATGGGGATGAGCCCGCTGCAGCGACTGTTTTCGGTCGAGCTGCCGCTCGCCATGCCGCTCATCCTCGAGGGCCTGAAGGTTGCGACCGTGATCAATATCGGCACCGCAACGATCGGTTCGACCGTCGCCGCCAAGGGGCTCGGCGAGGTCATCATTGCCGGGCTGATTTCCGACAACACGGCCTTCATCCTGCAGGGCGGGCTGATCGTCGGGTTGATGGCGGTGCTGATCTATGATGCGATGGGTCAGATCGAGAGGCTGCTGGTCGGAAGGGTGGGCTTGCGCGCCGCCTGACAACTCTGCCCGCTTCATTGAAGCACGTTAAAGAGAGACCCCATGGCAAAAATGATTCATTCGATGATCCGCGTGCTGGACGAAGCGCGGTCCGTCGATTTCTACGAGAGGGCGTTCGGATTGGAAGTCGCGGACCGCATCGCCTTCGAGACCTTCACCCTGATCTATCTCAGCAATCGCGAGACGGGTTTCGAGCTCGAACTGACGATCAATCAGCAGCGGGTCGAGCCCTATGCTTTGGGCGACGCCTACGGCCACCTTGCGGTGTCGGTCACAGACCTCAAGGAGGAGCATGCACGGTTCACGGCCCTCGGGCTCGCCCCCGGCAAAATCACCGAGCTCAACCGCGACGGAACCTTGCTCGCGCTGTTCTTCTTCGTGACCGATCCGGATGGCTACAAGATCGAGGTGCTGCAGCGCCACGGTCGGTATCTGTAGGCGAACGTCCCGGGCAACGTCAGGCGCTCAGGCGCCAAACAGTCACATCCAGAAAGGCGGGACGCCGTAGTAGTCGTAGACCTTGCGGCCGTTGTCGCGATACCAGCTGTCTTCCTCGTTGGCAAAGCGCGGCGCCTCTTCGATCTGCTGCTTTGTCACGTCGACGCGGTAGCCATCGAGTTCCTCGTCGTAGCGCAGCTTTTCCCAGGGCAACGGGTAATGATCCTGGCCCAGACCGAGAAAGCCGCCGAAGGACAGCACCGCATAGGCAACCCGACCGCCCCGCTTTTCGATGAGCACGCGTTCGATGGCACCGATATGCTTGCCGTCGGCACCGTAGACGCGCGTACCCTCGACCCGGTCGCTGGCGATCAGCGTCGGTGAATCCTGGACATAGGGATCGCTTTTCGTGATTTCGGAATTCTCGTTCGACATCTTCGCACCTTCCTCGAATTCGGTGGCCGGGATTCGGCCGTCAACGCTTCACGACCGTTCGGGTTCCGCAGGTTTCGTCATGTCTTTCGCGGCAGCGATTGACCCCCGGTGTCCTGTCGGCCTAGTTTCAATACCGACAACGTCGGAAGGGTGGACAGCGGGAGGCTTTTCACCACGATCTCCGACCTGTCGTCATTGCGCGGGTGACTGCGGGAGGAGAGCGGCATGATCGAGGCGTCCACGCACAGCGGAACGACCACGGAGCGTATCTGGCTTTCTGCCTATCCGGACTGTGTGCCGGCCCAGCTGCCACCGCTCGAGCACCCGTCGCTGGGCGAATTGTTCGAGGACCGTTGCCGCCGCTATGCCCAGCGCCCGGCGTTCAGCAGCATGGGGCGGTCCATGACCTACGGTGAAATGGAGCGGCACACCCGCAAAATCGCCGCCTGGCTGCGGAGCCGCGGCCTCGTCAAGGGCGACCGGGTCGCCGTGATGATGCCAAACGTGCTGCAGAACCCCGTGACGACGTTCGGGATCCTGCGCGCGGGGCTCATCGTCGTCAACGTCAACCCGCTCTACACGCCGCGCGAACTGGAGCATCAATTGCGCGACTCCGGTGCCAAGGCGATCTTCGTGCTCGAGAATTTTGCCCACACCGTGGAGAAGGTGCTGGATCGGACGGATCTGCGGCATGTCGTCGTCAGTTCCTTCGGCGAGATGATCGGCCACAAGGGCCACGTCGTCAACTTCGTCGTCCGGCATGTGAAGAAGCTGGTGCCGGCCTGGTCCCTCCCCGCTCACACGACGTTTTCAAAGGTTCTCTCCGAGGGTCAAAGCCTGCCGCTAGAACCGGTTGCCGTTGCCTCAGGCGACATCGCTTTTCTGCAATATACCGGGGGCACCACCGGCACCGCAAAGGGCGCGGCCCTTACCCACGCCAATCTCCTTGCCAACCAGATGCAGCTGCAGCTGTGGCTGAACTCGGCCTATATCTCCAGGGCAAGGCCCGAGATCCTGACGTTCGTCTGTGCCTTGCCGCTCTATCATATCTTCGCATTGACGGTGAATTGCCTGATGGGCGTATCGCTCGGGGCGCACAATGTGCTGATCGCCAATCCGCGAGACATTCCAGGCTTCATCAAGGAACTCGGCAAGCACCGCGTCGATATTTTCCCGGCCTTGAACACACTCCTCAATGCGCTGATGAACAATCCGAACTTCGGCAAGCTCGACCTGTCGCATGTCAGCACGCTTGCCGGCGGCATGGCCGTCCAGCGGCCGGTCGCGGAGCGCTGGCACGCTCTTACCGGTGCCTGGGTGACCGAGGGATACGGACTGTCCGAAACCTCGCCCGTTGCCAGCGCCAACCGTTTCGACAGCACCGAATTTTCCGGCACCATTGGCCTGCCGCTGTCATCCACCGACATCGATATTCGCGACGACGAGGGCCGCTCGCTGCCGCTGGGCGAAGTGGGCGAGATCTGCATAAGGGGGCCACAGGTCATGGCCGGCTACTGGCAGAAGCCAGAAGAGACGGCTCGCGTCATGACGCCTGACGGCTATTTCCGATCCGGCGACATGGGCTTCATGGACGCGCGCGGCTATACCAAGATCGTCGACCGGAAGAAGGACATGATCCTGGTTTCAGGCTTCAACGTCTATCCCAACGAAATCGAGGAAGTCGCCGTCATGCATGCCGGCATCATTGAGGCCGCTGCGGTCGGCGTGGCCGACGAGCATTCCGGCGAGGCCGTCAAACTCTTCGTCGTGCGCCGCGATCCTGGACTCACAGAGGCCGACGTCAAAACCCATTGCGCCCAATACCTCACCAACTACAAGCGGCCGCGCTTCGTCGAATTCCGCGAGGAGCTGCCGAAGTCCAATGTGGGCAAGATCCTGCGCAAGGAGTTGCGGGGATAGGCAAGGTCGGGGACGCAATTGTCAACAACCTCAGGATGTGATGCTATGGCCTTGTTTCGAGGCAGAAGCAGCACGGGTCGCACCAGGCGGCCCATCGGTGAGGATGGGCCGCACCGGCTTTGGCAAGAGCCTTGCTCTCGAAACGGAGGTGATGCGATGTGGTTCTTACCGCTGAGTATCACGCTTATTGTTAGGAAAACCCGGACGGGCTGGTTAGCCTCCGTCCGGATCACATTCCTTACAACTTAGGCGTAGGCAGGCGGAGCTACAACTCCGCCTGCCACTCCGAAAACATAGCGCAAGTCGCCATTTTCATCAAGCCTGCCTGCTGTTCCGCTTTTTTATGAATAGTACGTGACCTAACTTGATTTAGACATCACAAAGCGAATAGTTTCCGCGACCTTCTCCGAACCCCTAAGGAGCTTCCCATGCAAGCGATCGTCGACCAACTCAAGAGCACGGCTGCGGCCACCAACGCTACGGACATCCGCGCGGCATTCGCCGCAGATAGCGGCCGTTTCTCCCGCTTCACCGCCTCGCTCGACGATCTGCTGATGGATTATTCGAAGACGGCCGTCAACGACGAGATCATGGCGCTGCTGGTCAAGCTCGCCAAGGAAGGCGGCGTCGAGAAGAAGCGCGAGGAAATGTTCTCGGGCGCGCCGATCAACTTCACCGAAAATCGCGCCGTCCTGCACACCGCGCTGCGCAACCGGTCGAACACGCCCGTCATGGTCGATGGCAAGGACGTCATGCCTGACGTCAACGGCGTGCTTGCCGCCATGGGCAAGTTTGCCGACGGCATCCGCTCGGGTAGCTTGAAGGGCGCCACCGGCAAAGCGATCACCGACGTCATCAACATCGGCATCGGCGGCTCCGATCTCGGCCCGGTCATGGCGACGCTGGCGCTGGCGCCGTTCCACGACGGCCCGAAGTCGCATTTCGTCTCCAACATCGACAGCGCCCACATTGCCGACATCCTGAAGCTGGTGCAGCCGGAAACGACGCTTTTCATCGTCGCCTCCAAGACCTTCACCACCATCGAGACGATGACCAACGCCCAGACGGCGCGCGACTTCATCTCCAAGGCGCTCGGCGAAGCAGCCGTCGAGCACCACTTCTGCGCCGTTTCCACAGCGCTCGACAAGGTCGCCACCTTCGGCATCGACAGCGCCCGCGTCTTCGGCTTCTGGGACTGGGTCGGCGGACGTTACTCGATCTGGTCGGCGATCGGCCTGCCGCTGATGATTGCCGTCGGTCCTGAGAATTTTGGCAAGTTCCTCGACGGCGCGCATGCCATGGACAACCATTTCCGCACTGCGCCGATCGAAAAGAACCTGCCGGTGCTGCTTGGCCTGATCGGCTACTACGACCGCAACGTGCTCGGCTATGCGACGCGTGCGATCCTGCCCTATGACCAGCGCCTGTCGCGCTTCCCGGCCTATCTGCAGCAGCTCGACATGGAATCGAACGGCAAGGGCGTCACCATCGACGGCACTCCCGTTGTCGGCAACTCCGGTCCCGTCGTCTGGGGCGAACCTGGCACCAACGGCCAGCACGCCTTCTACCAGCTGATCCACCAGGGCACGAGCGTCATCCCGGCCGAATTCATGATCGCCGCCAACTCGTTCGAGCCGGAACTGCGCCACCAGCACCAACTGCTGATCGCCAATGTTCTCGCACAATCGGAAGCGCTGATGAAGGGCCGCACCTTCGAAGAAGCCAAGAAGCAGCTGACCGACAAGGGCATGGAAGACAAGAAGGCCGATTTCATCGCGCCGCACCGTGTCTTCACCGGCAACCGTCCGTCGATCACCTTCGTCTACGACCAGCTGACGCCGTTCGCACTCGGCCGGCTGATCGCGCTCTACGAACACCGCGTCTTCGTCGAGGGCGTGCTGTTCCGCATCAACTCCTTCGACCAGTGGGGCGTCGAGCTCGGCAAGGAACTGGCAACAGGCCTGCTGCCCGTCGTCGAGGGCAAGGAAAGCGCCGAGGGCCACGATTCCTCGACCATCGGCCTGGTGGCAGCGCTCAAGGCCCGTACCAAATAATGGCCGTCCCCGTCCTTCGCGTCGCCAGACCGACGGACGATATTGCCCGGCTCCGCCCCTTCTACGAGGCGGGGCTGGGATTTGAGGTGCTGGCATCCTTCGAGGATCACAACGGCTTCGACGGGCTGATCCTCGGCCACCCGCACTGGCCCTACCACCTGGAATTTACCCATCACCGCGGCCATAGGGTCGGCCGGGCGCCGACTAAGGACAACCTGCTGGTGCTGTACCTGCCGGACCCGGATGAATGGCGGGCCGCCGTGGCGCGGATGGAGGCTGCCGGATGCGCGCCGGTCAAAGCTTATAACGATTATTGGGATGTCCATGGCCGGACATTCGAGGACGCGGACGGCTACCGCGTTGTGCTGCAGCAGGCGGCCTGGAGCCGGTGAATTAGACACAGCCACTTCAGCCAATAGGCGCGCCTTCACGGGGGCGGTACCGATGTCGATATGGATGTGCGCATGCTGAAAGACCTACTGCCAGGTACTCTCGCATGTCTCCTCGTGCTCTTTCTGCTCCTGCACAGATTTTGGCTTTTGCGGAAGACAAGAGAATGGCGACCTGTCTCGGCGATCGTCACTGACGTACGAAGCCAATACATCGGCGAGGAGAGCGCGGTGCTCGTCGACGCCGAATTCCTTTTCGACGGTCGCATTATCCGCGCACGCAACGTCGCGACCGATGGCATTCGCATCACGGACCATCCCAGAGGATCCCAAATCCGCCTGCTGGTCGACCCGCAAAGCCCTGAGAAATGCATTCTTGAAAATACCGTCAGGGCTCTGCAGAGGTGATGGTTCGTTTGATCGGAGTTCTTTCGTGACGCGGGATCAACCCTTGGGATAAATAACGCCCTTGCGCAAAATGATGTTGCCGTAAAGCCGTGGCTCGCTGGTCTGGATCAGCGCGTGGGCGCCTTTGACGCGGGCGTAGAAATCTGCCGGCAGCAGCGGCACGACCTTGATGTCGGGGACGTGGCGGGCGCAGCATTCGACCATCTCGCGGTGGACGGGATCGAGCGTGTCGCGGTCTTGCTTGACGGTGGCGCGGAAGATCGCCTCGTCCACGAACTCGTCGATCGGCAGCACGCTGAGGACGGCGTTGAGGACGGCGACGACGCCGTGGCCGTCGAGGCGGATGAGACGGCGGGCATCGGTCAGGCCTGGATAATTGCCGTCGACCAGCGCGATCTCGTCGCCGTGTCCCATGGCCCGGAGGGCAAAGAGAAGTTCCGGGCTCAACAGCGGGTCAATGTGCTTCAGCATGGTCTATTTCCTTGAAGAGAATGTTCTGGTCGATGAGATAGCGGGCAAAGATCGGCAGGCTCGCGCCGCCGATGGCGCGGGCCTGGGTGCCGACGGCCCCCTCGACGATTTCGGGCATGACGACGCCCTGCAGGTCGAGTTCGGCGGCAGCCTTGATGGTCGCCTGGACGACACGCTGTCGGACCCAGTCGGGAAAGCCGCCATCGATGACAGCAGCACTGAAATCGATGATCGAGGCGGCAGCGACAATCGCCTGCGCCAGGGCTGCCGCCGTATCCTGGATCCAGATTTCCAGCGGGGGACCGAAGTCGATCCAGTCATTGGCGGAATACCACAGGGGCTGCGGATCGATGCCATGCTCGCGCAACAGGTTTTCCAGCACGAAGATCGAGGCGATCTGCAGCAGCTGGCGGTTGTCGCCATGGCGGTCGCGCACGGGCAGCGGGCCGATGGCGCCGGCCGTACCGGTGCGGCCGACAAAGATCGACGAATTGAGGACGATACCGCCGCCGATGAAGGAGCCGATGAACATGTAGACGAAATCCGGATAGCGGGCACCGACGCCGAACACCAGCTCCGCGCCGCATGCGCTGGTGGCATCGTTCTGCAGATAGACGGGATGCGGCACACGGGAGCCGATCTCGATCTGCAGGTCGAAGCCGCGCCACACGTCCATCGCCCCCTCGGGCGCACCGACTTCCTCGGCCCAGCTCCAGAGCTCGAAGGGAGCGGCAATCCCGATACCGGCGATCGCGGCGCGCTCCTCGCCGGTCATGCCGTTCTCGATCTCGCGAATGCCGTTGGTGACGAAATCGAGGATCTGGTGCGGCAGCGGATAGGCATAGGTCCGGTGGAGCTGCTTGCGGATCGTGCCGACGAAATCCATCAGCACGAGGTCGGCACTGCGGCGGCCGATCTTGACGCCGAATGACAGAACGGCGTCGGCATTCAGCCGCATCGGCGTCGAGGGCTGGCCGACGCGACCACGCACCGGCTGATCGCGCAGCAGCAGGCCTTCCTTCTCCAGCACACGCATGATGACGGAAACGGTCTGCGCCGACAGCCCGGTGCGACGCGCGATATCGGCTTTGGAGAGCGCACCATGACGGCGCACGAGCGAAAGCACCAGCCGCTCATTGTAGGCGCGGACGCGCACCTGATTGGCACCGCCGCTGGCTTCCAGATTGTATGGCGACGGCGCCGCGCTTGCCGGATCTTCCACAGATGACATCGGCCGACTCCTCCCGTAATGGCCATGCCTTATTTTTCGGCATCATGCCACAGTCGATTAATAATTCAATTGGATTTATTTATTGACAGGCTGTCGGCTTTCCGCTTTAAATCGGCGATATGGAGGCGCGGCACGGCTTTGGAGGAAGCGTGCAAAACAAATTTGAAGCATTTGCCGCACCGACATCCCGGACCCTTGCCTGGGCCGGCCTTTTCACATCCTGGGAGGATCGCATGAAGAAATCCGTTATCACTGCAGCGCTCGCAGGCCTTGCTCTCGGCGTCGTTTTCGCGATGCCGGCCAACGCCGCCGACACGACCGTCTGCCTCATCACCAAGACCGACACCAACCCGTTCTTCGTCAAGATGAAGGAAGGCGCCATGGCCAAGGCCAAGGAACTCGGCGTGACGCTGAAGTCCTACGCCGGCAAGATCGACGGCGACTCGGAAAGCCAGGTTGCTGCCATCGAGAGCTGCATCGCCAGCGGCGCGAAGGGCATCCTGATCACTGCATCGGACACCAAGGGCATCGTCTCGTCGGTCAAGAAGGCCCGTGACGCCGGTCTCGTCGTCATCGCGCTCGACACCCCGCTCGAGCCCGCCGACGCTGCCGACGCAACCTTCGCCACGGACAACCTGCTTGCCGGCAAGCTGGTCGGCGAATGGGCCAAGGGCACCATGGGCGACAAGGCCAAGACCGCCAAGATCGGCTTCCTCGACCTGACGCCATCGCAGCCTTCCGTCGACGTCCTGCGCGACCAGGGCTTCATGATCGGCTTCGGGATCGATCCGAAGGACCCGAACAAGATCGGCGACGAAACCGATCCGCGCATCGTCGGCCACGACGTGACCAACGGCAATGAAGAAGGCGGCCGCAAGGCCATGGAAAATCTTCTCCAGAAGGATCCGGGCATCAACGTCATCCACACCATCAACGAACCCGCCGCAGTCGGCGCCTACCAGGCGCTCAAGGCCGTCGGCATGGAAAAAGACGTGCTGATCGTCTCCATCGACGGCGGTTGCCCGGGCGTCAAGTCCGTCAAGGAAGGCATCATCGGCGCGACATCGCAGCAGTATCCGCTGATGATGGCATCGATGGGCGTGGAAGCCATCAAGAAGTTCGCCGACACGGGCGAAAAGCCAAAGCCGACACCCGGCAAGGCCTTCTTCGACACCGGCGTTTCGCTGGTCACGGACAAGCCGGTTGCCGGCGTGCCGTCGATCGACGTCAAGGAAGGCACTGCGAAGTGCTGGGGCTGATACTCGCCTGAATTTTCCCTCCGGCCGGGGTCACCCCCGGCCGGAATTTCTTAAACTAGCGCACGTTCTCCGCCTGCCGGCATGACGCCCGGAGACATTGGTGAAGCTTTCTGCGCCGTCCAGCGCGCGGAGGAGGAAATATGACCGGAGCACAGGAATTCGAACGTGTTCTCGATGAGAGCGACAAGAATGTCGTCTCCTTCGAGAACGAAAAAATGTCGCCTTTGAAGCGCGCCCAGCACTTCCTGCATTCGACGCCCGCGGCCGTGCCGCTGATCGTCCTGGTGCTCGCCATCGTTGTCTTCGGACTGGCGATCGGCGGACGCTTCTTTTCATCCTATACGCTGACGCTCATCCTGCAGCAGATCGCCATCGTCGGTATTCTCGGCGCGGCCCAGACCCTGGTGATCCTGACGGCCGGTATCGATCTTTCCATCGGCGTGATCATGGTCATCTCTTCGGTCATCATGGGCAATTTCGCGATCACCTATGGCCTGCCGACACCGATTGCCGTCATCGCCGGCATGCTGGCGGGGGGCTTGTGCGGACTGCTCAACGGCCTTCTCGTCGCCTACATGAAGCTGCCGCCATTCATCGTCACGCTCGGCACCTGGAACATCGTGATGGCCACGAATTTCATCTATTCGGCCAACGAGACCATCCGAGACACGGATGTCCAGGACAAGGCGCCGCTGCTCCATCTTTTTGCCGTGAGCTTCAAGCTCGGCTCTGCGGTTCTCACGTTGGGCGTCGTCGCCATGGTGCTCCTGGTGATCCTGCTCTGGTATGTGCTGAACCATACGGCCTGGGGACGGCACGTCTACGCGGTCGGCGACGATCCCGAGGCTGCGAAGCTCGCCGGTATCCAGACAAAGAAGGTGCTGCTCACCGTCTATGCGATTTCAGGCGTGATCGCCGGGCTTGCGGCATGGGTATCGATCGGCCGTAACGGTTCGGTCTCCCCGTCTTCGGCCGTCACCGACTTCAACCTGCAGGCCATCACGGCCACCGTCATCGGCGGCATCTCGCTGTTCGGCGGACGCGGCTCCATTCTCGGCACCCTGTTCGGCGCGATGATCGTCGGCGTGGTCTCGATGGGCCTCAACATGCTCGGTGCGGATCCGCAGTGGAAAGTCCTGCTCACCGGCGTTCTCATCATCGCCGCTGTCGCCATCGATCAGTGGATCAGAAAGGTTTCGGTGTAACATGGCCGTTCAACCCATTCTCACCGCCCGTGGCCTCGTCAAGCGCTACGGCCGCGTCACCGCCCTCGACCATGCCGATTTCGACCTCTATCCGGGCGAGATCCTGGCCGTCATCGGCGACAACGGCGCCGGCAAGTCGTCGCTGATCAAGGCCATCTCGGGGGCTACCATCGTCGACGAAGGCGAGATCATGCTGGAAGGCAAGCAGGTGCAGTTCAGGTCTCCCCTCGAGGCCCGCGAAGCCGGCATCGAGACGGTGTATCAGAACCTCGCCCTTTCACCGGCCCTGTCGATCGCCGACAACATGTTTCTCGGCCGCGAAATCCGCAAGCCGGGCATTCTCGGCAGCGTGTTCCGCATGCTCGACCGTCCGGCCATGGAAACCAAGGCACGCGACAAGCTGTCGGAACTAGGTCTGATGACCATCCAGAACATCAACCAGACCGTTGAAACCCTCTCCGGCGGCCAGCGCCAGGGCGTGGCCGTTGCCCGTGCCGCAGCCTTCGGGTCCAAGGTCATCATTCTCGACGAGCCGACGGCAGCGCTCGGCGTCAAGGAAAGCCGCCGCGTTCTCGAACTGATCCTCGACGTGCGCTCGCGCGGCATTCCGATCGTGCTCATCTCGCACAACATGCCGCATGTCTTCGAAGTGGCGGACCGGATCCATATCCACCGGCTCGGCAAGCGCCTGACGGTCATCAACCCGAAGGAATACTCGATGTCCGACGCCGTCGCCTTCATGACGGGCGCAAAGACCGTTCCGACCGAGACAGTCGCGGCATGAGCCCGACTGTCGAGGACATTGCCGGCCAGATCGTCGACAGGGCGGGAACGGTCAAGCGGTTCATGGTCGCGATTGCCGGCCCTCCCGGCGCCGGCAAGTCGACGCTGGCGGACAATCTCGCCGACGCGCTGAAGGCGCGCGGCGAAAGCGCCGAAGTCCTGCCGATGGACGGCTTTCACATGGACAACGCGATCCTCATTGCCAGGGGACAGCTTGCCCGCAAAGGCATTCCGGAAACATTCGACGTTCGCGCGTTCCTCGATATCGTCAAGGCCGTCCGGCCGGGCGACCAGGAAGTTCTGGTCCCGGTCTTCGACAGGTCCCGCGAACTGGCGATAGCGTCGGCGCGCGTTGTTTCGCCGGACCATCGCTTCATCATCGTCGAAGGCAATTATCTCCTGTTCAGCCAGGGGAAATGGGCAGAGCTGGAGGGGATGTTCGATTTCTCGATCCTCATGGCACCGCCCATCGAAGTTTTGGAGGAACGCCTCTGGGCGCGCTGGCGCGGCTACAAGCTCAGCGAAGAGGAGGCCCATGCCAAGGTCTACGACAACGACCTGCCGAACGGCCGGCTGATCCTCGACAACAGGCGCAGAGCCGACGTGACGCTGGAAATCGCCTGAGACAGGACGGCGGCCCGCCATCAAGACAGTTGTCATCGGCCGCCCATGAGTGATATCCCGGCGCAACCCCATCAGCCCGCCGCCGGGAGACTCCATGCAAAAGCTTACCATCCGCCGCCCCGACGACTGGCACCTGCACCTGCGCGACGGCGCCATGATGGAGGGCGTGATCGGCGACAGCAGCCGCCATTTCGCCCGCGCCATCATCATGCCCAATCTCGTGCCTCCGGTGGTGACCACGGCCGATGCCCGTGCCTACCGCGAGCGGATCATGGCCGCCCTGCCGCAAGGCGATGTCTTCCAGCCGCTGATGACCCTTTATCTCACTGAACATACGAGCCCCGACGACGTCGAGGAAGGGCATAAAACCGGCCTCGTCACTGCCGTCAAACTTTACCCGGCCGGTGCCACGACCAATTCGCATGGCGGGGTGCGCGACTTCAACAAGGCAATGCCGGTGCTGGAGCGGATGGCGAAGATCGGCTTGCCGCTTTGCGTCCACGGCGAGGTGACGACGGCGGATGTCGACATCTTCGATCGCGAGGCCGTGTTCATCGAAACGGTGCTCGAGCCCCTGCGCCGCCGCCTGCCCGAGCTGAAAGTGACGATGGAGCATGTCACCACCTCCGATGGAGTCGACTACATCAAGTCCGCGGCCAGCAATCTCGCCGGGACCATCACCACCCACCACCTGATCATCAACCGCAACGCCATCCTTGTGGGCGGTATCCGGCCGCACTACTACTGCCTGCCCGTTGCCAAGCGCGAGAGCCACAGGCTGGCATTGCGGGCTGCCGCCACCAGCGGCGACGGCCGCTTCTTCCTCGGCACCGACTCCGCGCCGCATGTCGATCCCCTCAAGGAATGCGCCTGCGGCTGCGCCGGCATCTACACCTCGATCAACACGATGAGCTGCCTTGCCCATGTGTTCGAGCAGGAGGGAGCCCTCGACAGACTCGAAGCCTTCGCGTCGCTGAACGGACCGGCATGGTACGGGCTGCAGCCTAACACGGAAACTATGACGCTGGTGCGCCAGATCGAATCGATCTCCTTCCCGGACAAGATCGAGACGGGAGCCGGGCCGGTGACCGTATTTGACCCAATGTTTCCGCTGCATTGGGCAGTCGAGCGGTAGCACCTGTCGGGCCCGGGCCGCCGCGATGCAGTCTTGCGACGTAACTTCAAGCGACAAAACTACGCTTGTTAAGGATTATGGTAACCGATTGATTACCTATCCCGGCCTATTCTGCCGCCGAACAATGCATCACGGAATGGACCCGTAGAGAGACGGCATGATGCTCGACTATAATTCTCTTCTGACCGCGCTAGGTGTTTCGACGACGTGCCTTGCGGTGACGTTGCTCGGCAGCTGGTTGACGCGGCGACCCGAAACCTTTCTTTTGACATGCGCCATCGGATTGCTGTTCATCGTCGCCGGTATCGTTGTCTACAGTTTCTACATCGCTACGCCTGTGACTGGCCTCGGCGTCGCCACCTTCGTGATGGCGCTGATCGGCTTTTCAATCATCTGGGCGGCCGGCTATCAGTTCCGGCGCGACCGCCTGTCACGCGCAAGGATCGGCGGCGGCACCGCGCTTTCCCTCATGCTGACGGTACCGCCGATGCTGCTCGGTTACGACGGGCTGGCCTTCATGATCTACAACTTGGCCATCGCCGCGTTCCTATGTGCCACGGCCTATGAATACTGGCTCTGCCGGGACGAGTCGCCCACGCCGATCTATGGCATTACCGGCCTCTATCTCCTGACGGCCATCACCTTTGTGCTGTGCTCCGCAGTTCTGATTTCCAACGGGAAACTTGTGATTGGCAAGGCGCCCGACAATTGGGCCGAAAACCTCAGCATCGGCGTGGCCATAGCCGGCATGACCGGCATCGGCGCCCTTTCGCTCGCCCTGCACCAGTGGCGCCAGGCCGGGCGCCACCGCTCGGACGCCATGACTGACCAGCTCACTGGGCTGATGAACCGCAGGGCGCTGTTCGATCGTTGCGGCAATCGCAGCTTTTCGCCCGTCATGGCCGCCGTGATCTTCGATATCGACCGGTTCAAGGCGGTCAACGACGAATTCGGGCACGCTGCCGGCGACGCCGTGCTGAAGCTGTTTGCCGGAGAACTCGTTGCCAATCTGAGGGCCTACGACGTCGTGGCCCGTCTCGGCGGCGAGGAATTCACGCTGGTGCTCGACAATGTGATGCCGGGGCGCGCAGAACAGATCGCCGACCGCATCCGCGAATGCTTTGCGGCGCGCGAGCTTCAATTCGACGGCAGGACGTTGGCATGCACCGTCAGCGCCGGCATCGCCTTCGGCTCGACAGAGGGCGTCGATTTCGAAGGCGTCCTCCAGGCGGCCGACCGTGCGCTCTACGTCGCCAAGCACAACGGCCGGAACCGTGTCGAGACGGCCGAGTATCTGCACGTGGTCCCCAGCGAGCCCGAGAGCCCGCCGGACAGCGCGGCTACTGCCTGACCGCAAGGTCTTCAAAAGGCTTGGCTACATCCCAATGAACCGCATTGCGGCCGCTGTTCTTGGCCGCGTACAATTTGCGATCTGCGGCCATCATCATGCATTTCAGCGTTTCCGAGACGGGATCGCCGCAATAGACGCCGAAGCTGGCGGTGATACGCCCGCAGGGTACGGGGCCGACCGACCTGCTCGACAGCTCCAGCCGCAACCGCTCGGCGACCGCGACTGCCTGAGAGGCTTCGGTGCGCGGCAGCAGGATGCAGAATTCCTCGCCGCCGATCCGCGCCGCAATATCGTAAGGCCGCATGTTGTGTTGGATAATGGCACCGGTCACGGTCAAGACCTGATCGCCGACTTCATGCCCGTGCTCGTCGTTGATGGCCTTGAAGTGGTCGAGGTCGAACACGATGACGCAGACCGCCTCGTTTTCGCGCTGGGCACGCTGCACCTCCGAGGTGCCGATGTCGCGCAGCCAGCGACGGTTGCCAAGGCCGGTCAGCACATCGGTCGTCGCCTGGCGACGCAACTGCGACAGGGTCGCATGCAACTCGGCAATCAGCGTGGACACGGCGTTGACGACGACACCGATCTCGTCGCGGCGTTGGCTGCGGATCGTCGAGACGGCACCGGTTTCCCGATAGGCCTGAACTGTTTTCGTGACCGTCTCCAGAGGCCGCAGCAGCAGCCAGACGGAAAGCAGGCAAAGCGCAGTGCCCAGCAGCGTTGCCAGCAGGGCCGTCACGAGGATGGGCATTGCGGCAGCTCGATAGCCAATCGTCAGATAGGCAACCAGTGCCAGCAATGGCAGATGAGTGGCAGTAAAGCAGATCGAGAAGATCTTCAGTGTCAGCGACGAGCCAAATTTGCTCAGTGCGGTGGATCCTGGCAGATGCATTCCGGACTCCTTGGATGCCCCAGTGGCGGGCGGAAACTAAGGCTGATTTAGTAAGCCAAATCCTAATGAACCTACGTCTGTTTTAATCAATTTTCGATCCCGCGCTGAAGCGGAATGGAAGCTTATGATTTATTTATTATATAAGGTTGTTCTTATTTATTCAATCGGCTGTGGACAGGCCGCCTTGCCATCCATGGACACTGGCAAAGGCCGGGGCTTTTCTGAAACCCTTCCTATTTTGACCGGGAAACGCTGCTGCCTTCTGGAAACCGTCTCGCCTTGCTGCTATGCCGCAATCGACGTTCAAAGCCTGAGGAGAGCCGCATGATGCAGACGACATTTCCCGACCGCGCCGTGATGGCCGAATTGCTCGCAAAGATGCTCTGGGAAATCAAGGCGGTGCATTTCAACGCCGAGACGCCGTACAAATTCGCCTCCGGCATGGCGAGCCCCGTCTATATCGATTGCCGCAAGCTGCTCTCCTATCCCCGTGTCCGCTCGACGGTCATGGATTTTGCGGCAAGCGTGCTTTTGCGCGACGCCGGCTTCGAGCAGTTCGACTGCATCGCCGGTGGCGAGACGGCGGGTATCCCCTTTGCAGCCCTTCTCGCCGATCGCCTCGGCCTCCCGATGATCTATGTGCGCAAGAAGCCGAAAGGCCACGGCCGCAACGCACAGATCGAGGGCGACATGCCGGAAGGCGCCCGCGTGCTCGTCATCGAGGACCTGACGACCGCCGGCGGCAGCATGTTCACCTTCATCGACGCCATCCGGGATGCCGGTGGCATCGTCGACCACGCGATCGCGCTTTTCTACTACGGGATTTTCGACGAGGGTGCGCTGCGCTTTGCCGACGGCAAGGTGCGCTTCCACCACATCGCGACCTGGCGCAATGTGCTCGCCGTCGCGAGAGAGCAAAAGCTTTTCGACGAGAAGACACTGTCCGCCGTCGAGGCCTTTCTCGATGCACCGCTGCAATGGTCGGGCGCGCATGGCGGCATCACCGCGCTTTCGGCGAAGTGACCCTTTGCATTTCTTTAAAATCGCTCTAACCGTTTTTGACAGTGTAGAAGATAGAGACGCGTTCTCCGGGAGGCCTGAATGATATTGTGCTGTGGCGAAGCTTTGATCGACATGCTGCCGCGGGAGACGACGCTGGGGGAGAAGGCCTTTGCGCCCTATGCCGGCGGCGCCATCTTCAACACCGCGATTGCGCTCGGCCGCCTCGGCGTCGAGACCGCCTTCTTCACCGGCCTTGCCGATGACATGCTGGGCGAGATCCTGATCGAGACGCTGAAGGCGAGCAACGTCGATTCCAGCCCCTGCGCCATCGTCTCGCGCCCGAGCACCATCGCCTTCGTGAAACTGGTGAACGGCCAGGCGACCTATGCCTTCTACGACGAGGGCACCGCCGGCCGGATGATCACGGAAGCCGACCTGCCTGATCTCGACGACCGTTGCGAGGCGCTGCATTTCGGCGCCATCAGCCTGATCCCCAGCCCCTGCGGCGACACCTACGAGGCGCTGATGAAGCGGGAGCACGCGACCCGCGTCATCTCGCTCGATCCCAACATCCGGCCGGGCTTCATCAAGGACAAGACGTCCCACATGGCGCGCATCAAGCGCATGGCGGCGATGTCGGACATCCTCAAATTTTCCGACGAGGACCTGGAGTGGTTCGGCATGGAAGGCGACCATGACCATCTCGCAAGCCACTGGCTGGAGCACGGCGCGAAGATCGTCGTCATCACCAAGGGTGCCGAGGGCGCCACCGGCTATACCAAGTCGCAGAAGGTGTCGGTACCGAGCCAGCGCGTCACCGTGGTCGACACGGTCGGCGCCGGGGATACCTTCGATGCCGGCATTCTCGCATCGCTGAAGATGAACAATCTGCTGACCAAGGCGGAGGTCGCGTCCTTGAGCGAGACTGCGCTGCACGACGCCCTGACGCTCGGCACCAAGGCCGCCGCCGTCACCGTGTCGCGGGCCGGCGCCAACCCGCCATGGGCCAGGGAAATCGGGCTTTAGCGCCCGATCCTTCCGTTTCGTCGCAGTGCCGCCTGCTCGACTGGGTTGAGCAGGCCTTGACGAAATCAACCTCGCATATCAGTATGAGGGACAGCGGCAACACCTGGTCATAGCAACGCGGCACCGATGTGACGTGAGGGCCGCACTGCCGGGGACATCGCGAAAGGCACTGGCAATGACGACCTACTCAGTGACAGTCCTTAACAATTCGCAGACGTCCGCCGACTTCGCCGTGTTCCAAAAGCCGCCACCGACGTCGTTGCCCGGCAACGTTTTCTCGCTGGCATGGTTTGCCCGCCCGACCTCCTCATCCAGCCGCGACACCTTCACCTGGGACCTCGACTACGGCTTGGCCTGGTCGGAAACCGGCGTATTGCAACCGGGCACCGGTTCTGCTGCGAGCCAGAACTCGCCAGCCGATCCGAACGGGCCTGATGTCGTGTATCTGACGCAGGACAATTTCGGGGCGCCCACCTTCTCCAATCCCGGCAATAACGGCGCGCTCGGTTCGCTGAACGTCCAGCAGATGGCGAACGTCGCACCCAATCGCGCGGCGGTCGGCATCGGCACGGCAGGCTCCGGCACGTTCGCCGAGGCTGCCTCGAACATGACGACCGTCTTCACGCCGCATCCGACCTATTGGGTGACCTCCGGGAACTATACGACGGGCGACGTCATCCACATCGTAGACGGCACCTCGGGCGTCAAGATCTCCGGCGGAGACTGACACGCGGCGCCCTCGGCCTTGGCAACATGATCGGCTGCCTCATTGAGCGCGCCTACGGGCCATCGGGCCCGCCGGCGCTAGCGGCGCTCTTACTTCCCTGCCCCGATCTCTCCGGCCGAAGGGCCCCAGACGTCCGTCAGCGCAAAACCCTTCGCCAGCGGATCGAAGGGATCGAGCGACACCTGCGAGAGACCGAAGGTGAAGCCCCGGCCGGTGATAGTCGGGATGACGGCCGGCTTGCCTGCCACTTCGGTGACAGCAGACAGGCCGACCTCGAATTCCGACCCGATGATCGAGCGCGATTTGAAGATATCACCGACCTTCGCTTTGCCTCGCGCGTAAAGCGTCGCGAGATTGGCGGAATTTCCGGTGCCACAAGGCGAGCGGTCGACGCGGCCGGGCCACATCGTCGTACAGGTGCGGATGGCACCGTCCGGATCGACATCGCGAAACATGACGTAGGCAACGCCTGAAATGGCCGGGATTTCCGGATGGACGACGGCCATCGTCTTGTTGATGCGGTCGCGCAGGATCATTCCGGCTTTCACCAGATCGGCAGCCTTCGCCGTCTCGATGGTGAGGCCGACCTGGGCGACATCCACGAGGGCGTAGAAAATACCGCCGTAGCAGATGTCGAGGCTAACAGGACCCCATTCCGG
>CAZZZI010000053.1:0-22879 GCA_964658415.1 uncultured Sphingomonas sp.
GCCGAGGCTGTGTGAAAACACCAGCGCAACCCATGGGATTTTCTAATCGAGCTTGGTCTGGTGGGAGTTGGCTGGATTTTGTGTTTATTGGGTGCTGGAATGGGTTGGAGACACGCCTGAAGGTTAGTGTGGCAGCTTTTGCGGCCCAAAATGGCGCTCAGTACCGCCTCAGGCGGTTATTGCTCTTAAAAGCGCTCCTGCACCGATCATGTTGATCATCCGTTTGATATTGTAGGCCAGCACGTGTAGCGCCATCTCCGTTCGGACGTTGTTCAGCCTGCGCATCTGGAAATGGGTTGATCCCATCCATGCTTTGATGGTTCCGAACGGATGCTCGACCGTGCACCGTCGGGTGCGCATGAGGTTCGGATTCTCTTCCATCCGGGAATACATAGCATCGATCAGATGCTCATGTTCCCAGCGCGTGATCCGCCGTTCCTTGCCTGTTGTGCATTGTGCCTTGAGAGGGCATGACGGACAATCGGTGCGCCAGTAACGCCGAAGCATCAGACCCTTTTCCTCCGTTGTATACCTGTATGCCAGTGCCTTCCCGGCAGGGCAGACATACGTATCGGCGCTGCCGTTGTAAGCGAAGTCAGCCTTGACGAACATGCCCTTCTTGCGGTTGTTCGACGTCTCTGGCCTCGGCACTGTTGCAGTGATCCCGGCCTCATGGCAGCTAAGCAGTTCAGCTCCATTGAAATAACCACGGTCGGCGATGGCATCGAGCTTATCGATCTTTAGCGTTTCCATTGCCGCCTTGGCCATGGGGGCCAGTTGCGATCGATCATTGCCGATATTGGTGACCTCGTGCGTGACGATTAGATGCGTCTCGACATCGACCGCCGTCTGCACGTTGTAGCCCACCAGACCCGTGCCTTTGCCATATGTCGCCATGGATCGAGCGTCTGGATCGGTCAGGGAAATCTGGCCGTCTGGTAAATCCTTCAGCGTTTCTGCTATTCCTTCCAACCGACGGACTTCCTGATGAACACGAGCGAGCTTCTCTTTCAGCCGTGTGACCTTGCGCAGCGTTGCCTCGGATTGCTCCAGGGTGTCAGCTCTGCCCATTTCCTCCAAATATCGCGACGCGCTCGCTTCGAGGTGGCTGATCCGCAATTCGATCTTGCCGGAGGTGAAGTTGCGATCTCTGTTGTTAACGGCTTTGAACTTGCTCCCATCGATCGCAACATTGCTACCGCTCAACACGCCGACCTGGCGGCATAGTTCAACAAATCTGGCGCAGGCCTTACGGATTGCCGGACCGTTGTCTTTCCGGAAATCGGCTATGGTTTTGTGATCCGGAACTAGCCTCCCGGTCAGCCACATCGCTTCAACATTGCGCCCGGCTTCACGTTCAAGCCGTCGGCTTGACGGGACGCGGTTCAGGTAGCCGTAGATGAAAAGCTTCAGCAACATCGAAGGGTGGTAAGAGGGGCGTCCGGTCTGCGCAGGTGACATGCGGCAGAAGCCCGCGCCGGCAAGGTCCATAGCGTCGACGAATGCGTCGATCACGCGAACGGGGTGATCCTCGTCGATCCAATCCTCAAGGCGATCTGGAAAAAGCGTAACCTGATCACGACTGATGCCTTCGATATAGCCTGACATTGCCACCTCCGATCGACGAAGATGATTCTACATCAAAACCGGGTTTTCACACAGCCTCGGCCCAAAGCGGACGCGGGGTTCGCCAATTCTTACATCGAAATTTAGAATTGCCAACGCTGTTACAGATGGTGCTCGGTAGGATCACGCCTCCTCCTAACGAAGTGCAAAATGCCGGACGTCCATAGCCAAGCCGCTCTAGTCTGACGTGTTAAAGGCGTGCGTCTGAGTAGACCGGGCGCTCTTAGGTGAACTGAGAGGTGCCCGCTGCTTTATCGAAGCGGCGAGCCTCGAGTTCTTTTTCATCTACGAACATGAACATTGCGCCATCACCCCAGGTAGGCATGAGCCGCCAGAGATAGGTCTCGGCATTGATTGTCAGCACATGCCGCCAACGTTCGCCGGCGGAAAGGACGCTCTCGGCGAGAGCCAGTTCGCTGTCTGCTTTACCCGTGGAGATCAATTCTACTTTGCCATGCATTCTTTGTTGAATCGGTTGCTCCCATCCCCCAAGCTGATCACCGCCGTCCTCCTTCATCTCGAAGCGCTCATCCGCAAGGTCGATATAGGCGTGCCGGCTGAGACGCGGACTGATCGACCAGCCAGAGACGGGAATAAGCGGCTCGGACTTGACGTCGGCCTCCCAGGGCTCGGACATCCGGGAGCCGTAATCGCTCACCCCCTTCTGCCAGGCCTCGCGCACAACCTGCGGTGTCGCGCGTCGTTCCAATCCACCCGCGTCACTCCACAAAAGAGCAATGCCCCCGCTGGGCGATTGCGTAGGATACCAGTCGGCGAAGGGATCATTGAACGCCCACAACATACCGCGATCCGGCAGGGAAGGATCGAAGCCGGGTTCGCGCGCCATGACCGAAAGGTTCACCTGCGCGAGAAAGGCCATGGGCGTCTCGTGCGCCAGATGCTCGATGACGAATTCTACGCACGGTTCCGTCTCGTCGGCGCCTGCGCCTGCGCCGTTTCTGAGGCTCGTCCGGAGCCTCTTCGCAGTGCCATCTGGGTCGGCCAGTGCCGGACGGGTCGGCCAGATGATCCCCGGTGGGAGGTCCGGCTCGCCTCCCACTTTGCTTACGCCCACGGAGAGTGCGGCGTCGGTCACTGGATCATCGTGACGGAACCAGATTGTTGGCAGCGCCGTGTTGACGAGAGCGCGCGACAACGCCGTGTCGAGGTTCAACGTGTTGCAGGCGCGCTGGATGGAGAGCAAATCAGCGAATGCGGTCATGTTCCATTCTCTTTCGACATTCCACGAGAATCAGAGAGTAGGGAGTTTTGTGGCACCCGCAATGACCGCTTTTGGCGCAATTCTGCCGAGCGGCTGGGCCAATTAAACGCCGTCGCGAAATTCCTCATTTTGCAACGTTGCTAAAGTCGTCGGCAGAATTGTAGATTTAGTCGGGAATTGCGCGACACTGTATATTTGAACCAACTCTTTCCACCCGGTGGCTTCGAAAGCCTAATACGATATCAATAATTGCTTCGATTGAACCATCGGGGTTTCCGATGGTTCAATCGGTTTTTTCCGTTTCCCTTCGGCTCTGCAAGCTGGGAATTCTCGACCGAGGCAATTCGGTTGAAGGAACGAACGGTATGGCAGATACACAGAATGCGAACTTAAAGGTTCTCGTCGTCGGCGGCAGCTCCGGCATGGGTCTGGCGCTGGCGAAACGATGCCTCGATTCTCGTGCTCAAGTCATTATTGTCGGGCGCAGCGAGGATAAGCTCGCCCGCGTTTGCGAAGAGTTGCAGAGCCCAACGCAACTGACGGCTATCGCCGCCGATATATCCCGGGAGGATCAGGTTGCCGACCTGTTCGAGAAGGTCGGCTCCTTGGACCATATCGTCAGCACGGCCGCCGATATCGCCGGGGCCTATGAGCTTCTGCCTTCACTCGATCTGAAAGCCGCGCAACGAGTCGTGGAAAGCAAATTATACGGGCCGCTACTTTTAGCAAAACATGGCAGCTCAAGACTTTCACCGGCAGGCTCGATCACGTTTGTTTCCGGCATAGCGGCCTATCGGCCAGCTGCGCGGGGCTCGGTGGTCGCGGCCGTCAATGCAGCGCTCGAAGGGCTGGTGAGGGCGCTTGCGATCGAACTCGCACCGATCCGGGTAAACGCAGTGTCGCCGGGCTGGATCGACACGCCCATCTGGACCTTCGTTGCCGGCGACAAGAAGGATGAAACGTTGAGTGCGATGGCAAAGCGGCTGCCCGTCGGCCGCGTCGGACAGCCGGACGACATCGCAGATGCCATCGGTTTTCTCATGGGCAACACATTTACGACAGGGACAATACTGCATGTCGAGGGCGGGCATCGGCTGGTTTGACCGGCGTGGAGCCAGCACCGACTGAGACACGAAATTGCCTTAGTACCGCAGACTGCACGCGGCGGCGTCGCCAGATCGCAACAAGCAATGCCGTTGGCGTAGGGCCAAACCAGGGCATTTCTGTAATATTGCCGTCGTCGAGGGCCTCAACGACGGCAAGACGCGGCACCAGGGCGAGGCCTGCGCCTGCTGAGACCAGGTGGACGATCGTGCGGATGCTGTCCACTTCGGCAGCAAGGTGCGGCGCAGCGATGCCTGCTTCGGCGAAAGTTCTGTCGAACAGATGCCGATAGATGCAGCCGGTTTCGGTCGTCACGAAACTCCGCGCGGCCAATGCACTTAAACCACCCGCCGGTAACGTCGGCCCCTCGCCTGGCGGAGCCACGAGAACCAAGACCTCCGTCGATATTGGACGTTTGATGAAGCGTTCATCGAGATCGCCATTGTCAAAGCAGAGGGCAATGTCGATGTCGCCGTGCTCCAGCTTCTGCAAGAGGGCTCCCGAACCGGCGATCTTCATCCGTACACTGATGTTTGGATGATTGCCTCGGAACGCCGTAAGCCATAGCGCCATCCTGGCCGAGGCAATCGTCTCCAATGTTCCGATCGTCAGTGGCCCGGTTTCCCGTCCAGCCGCCGTCTCGACCGCTGCACGGGCCTCGTCCGTCAGCGCCAGAATCTCTTCAGCATATGGCTTCAGTGCTTCGCCTGCCGGAGTCAGTTCCAACCCTATCTTGGAGCGGACAAAGAGGCTTGTGCCCAACTCAGCCTCAAGCAACTGAATCTGATCGCTGATGCTCGATTGCGCGTGATGGAGTTCAATGGCCGCGCGGGTGATGTTTCGACTAGTTGCAACGACGAGAAAAGTCTTAAGCAAGTTTTGGCGCATGTTCATGTTGTTATACCCAAACGCCATCTTTGACGATGCATTTCCCAACCAGCTAAAGCCGAACTGTGGCAACTATCGCAAAAATCCTGCAGACCGTCCGAAAACTCTTTGGATGAATGATGGCCTGCGCTGTTCAGTGCCGGAACTCTGTCGGCGACGAGATTTTCCGGATTTCGATGCCCAACGAGCCTGAGAAGGCATGATTGGATGCCTTTTCGCCCTTGTCTGGTTCAAAAAGTGCATAAGGCGGCCTGTCAGGCCCTGACGGCGGCAATCAGGCCCGCAACGCCGACAAGGGTGATGGCTCTTTTGATATTGTAGGCCAGAGCCGTCAAGCTGAACTCCCCTTTGACGTTTTCCAGCCTGCGCATCAGGAAAGCGCCCTGATACATCCACTGTTTTATGGTGCCGAACGGGTGCTCGACGCTTTCACGCCTTTGGTCCAGAACGTCGGGCCGGGCGGCAAGACGCGCCGCCATGCGGTCAAGCACCGCCTCGTTCTCACGGCGCGACACGCGACGGAAGCTTTTGGTGCAGCGTTCGCGCAGGCTGCATGCCTTGCAGGCGTCGCGGTTGACGTAGTCGATCTTCACATTGTCGCGGGACTTGCCAAAGTGACGGGGTAAGAGCACCTGGTCTGCGGGGCAAAGATAAATGTCCCTGTCCGAATCATAGCGGAATTGCTCTTTGGAGAAGAAACCCTCGGCCACGGCCGGACCTCGGATCGGTTTGGGAACATAAGCGGTGATGCCGGCTTTCTCGCAAGCCTCGATATCCTCGATCTTGAAGTAGCCTCGGTCTGCCACCGCCTCGATCCTGTCGACGCCGAGCGTGTCCATCGCCGCCTCGACCGTCGGCGTAAGAAGCCCCATATCTAGCACCTGGTTGCAGACTTCCTGCTCAGCAATCAGCTTGTGCTTCACATCAACCGCAAGCTGGATGTTGTAGCCGACGCCGACCTTCGTCATGCGCGCCATGGCGCGAGCATCTGGGTCGGTCAGCGAGATCTGGTCCTCGCCGGTCTTGTCTAGTTCATCCAGCAGCGCCTTGTGACGATCCCGCTTGCCTTTGATTGCAGCAATCTTTTCCGCGAGTTTGCCATCGCTGCGACTGGTGCCGCCACCATTGCCGCTGGCTTTCTCCTCTTGCGCATCACCCTCATCGAGCCGCTTCATGTAGTCGGTCAGTTTCTCGTCGGCTTCGTTGATGAATTTCGTCAACGCACCCCGGGTGAAGTTGCGATCCTTGTTGTTCACCGCCTTGATGCGCGTGCCGTCCACTGCCAGCAGTTCCCGCCCGAACAGATCGAGTTGCCGGCACAGGATGACGAACTCGCGGAATACCTGCTTGAAAGCCGACCGGTTCACGCGGCGGAAATCGGCGATGGTGCGGAAGTCCGGCTTCAGGTGCCGCAGCAGCCAAATCACCTCGACATTGCGATTGGCCTCGGCCTCCAGCCGCCGGCTGGATTGCACCCGATTGATGTAGCCGTACACATAGAGCTTCAAAAGGTCGGCCGGATCGTAACCCGGACGACCTGTCTCTTTCGCAGCTACCCGCACAAAGCCACTGGCAGCAAGATCAAGGCCATCCACGAAGGCCTCAATGAAGCGGACCGGATTGTCCGGGCCGACGTAGTCGTCCACCGCTTCCGGCAGAAGCAGCAGTTGTGCGCGATCTGTTCCTGAAAGATTTGCCATGCCATAAACTACCATGGACGCGGCTTGCTTTGAATCCCAAGGCATTCGCACTTGCACGAAGGTGAGCAGATGACAGCACAACCGCGCCTGTTTGGAGCAGATTACAGCGTTTACGTCCGGATTGCTCGACTGTGCCTGATTGAGAAAGGAATCGAACATCAACTTGTTCCGCTCGATATCTTTGCAGATGGTGGACCTCCAGCCGACTATTTAACGAAGCACCCGTTCGGACGAATTCCTGCATTCGAGCATGAAGAGTTTAGTCTCTATGAGACCAGTGCAATCACTCGATATATCGATGAAGCTTTCGACGGCCCGCAACTTCAGCCCGTAGACCCGGTGCACCGTGCAAGATGCAATCAGTTTATCAGCATTGCTGACAACTATGCGTATCCTAACCTGGTGTGGGGAGTTTACGTGGAGCGGATATCGAAGTCTAGCAGAGGCGTTCCCACTGACGAGGACAAGTTCGTCGCGGCGCTCCCGAAAGCACGGAACTGCTTGGCGGCGATGTCTCAATTGATGAGAGATGCCCCATGGTTCGTTGGCGAGCAACTAACGCTAACCGATTTGTACGCCGCTCCCATGTTCGACTATTTCCTTATGACATCCGAGGGGGCGGAACTCATCCGCCAACACGCAAACCTACAGGAATGGTGGGCACGCATGGCATCACGGCCTTCCATGGCCGCAACTAAACCGTCTTAGTTTTCAGACGGTCTGTCTAAGTTTCGCGACGTTTCCTAATAGCTTGACGGGGATGCAAAGCAGTAAGCTCAACGGGCAGTCATTTTACCGGCGGAACCTTGGTCTCCAACTTTCTTCCAGGTCTTCAGCCTCCTCCGCTGCGTCAATCTCATCGGGGGCAATAAAAAGCAGAGTGAGCTGGTATCCGTCTCGTTGAAGCAACTTCTGCTCCAGCACTTTTGGGCAATGAGAACGTCCTTCAGCGTTTAGCCAAACGTTTCCCTGAATTTCAGCCCATTCAGACGAGCCGGATGGTGTGCGCTGAGAGGATCGTCCGGATAGGCTTTGTTCTGGAAGGTAATCTTTGGAGCGAATCGATAGAGGAGGAAAATCGTTAGTCGCTTTGGTGTATCTAATGATCCCGTCTTTCGAGAAAACGAAGGCGCAGCAATCATCGGTGAGCTCTGCATACCGGGCTACGGTCGCCTCGACGCTTGTCCCGTATCTCCTAGCAAGCGTCTTGACGTGCTCGACGTCAGCATCGCCTAATTCGCGCATATGGGAGACGAACCACGGCTTTGGCATGAGCATGCCGGCCGCAAACCGGTTGGCTTCTGCTTCCTGTCTCTGAACAAGGGTTTCAGTACGTCTCTCGCTCATGTTCTTTTTCGTGCAGCGCTGATCCCCCTTATGCGATGGGATCAGGAAATGTCCGATCTCGTGAGCGATGGTGAAGCGTCGACGCCCCCCCTTTGTCCCCGCCTTATAGAGGATGATGCCCTTCTGTTTGTCCGGATCGGTGGTAAGGCCGCCCTCGAACTCTTCCGTTTCCATCTCCAGGATATCGATAATGTTGACGGAGCGGGCCAGATCTTCGATTGGGACCGGCGCCGTCCACTCCGGGTGATGGCGAAGAATGCAAGCGATGATGGACTCGGGTGCGGCACAATCTGCCAGATCCATCATCAGGTCGTCGTTCATTTCGATCCCTTATCCTTCAGGCGGTCGGCAACAACGCGCAGCGTATCCCAATCCTTATCCGAAAGCTTGCCGCCGAACTCGCGGAAAAACTGTAGTGAAGATTGGTCTTGCTCGCCTTTGTCGTCCTCGGCGAGGTATTGAACGGTCACGCTGAAATGAGCGGCAAGCTTTTTCAGAAGTTCGAGCCCTGGATTGGTGCTGGTTCCCTTCTCTAGTTCCCAAATATGGGCCTTCGAGACTGATACGGCATCCCCAACCTGTTGGAGCGACTCTCCGCGCTTCAACCGAAGCTCCTTGAGCTTCGAAGCTAATGACATTTGCGATCTCCCATACATGCTTTGCGGAAGGCCCGTATGTGGAAAACATCGTTCTGTCAAATGAACGATGCGTTCATGGTTGACAACGCAATCATCGTTCACCATATCTTACGGCGTGTCCATACTTCGGACGGAAAGGAGGTGATGAATATGTCAGGAAAAAACCAACACGTTGTGCCTCACGCGAATGGTTGGGCAGTGCAGGGTGCGGGAAACAGCCGCGCTACTGCGGTCCACTCTACTCAAGCTGAAGCAGCGGCTCATGCTCGTTCTATCGCGCAGAACCAACAGTCCGAACTGTTGATCCACGGCCGAAACGGCCAAATCCGTGAACGAGACAGCTATGGCAATGATCCCTACCCACCAAAGGGCTGATCCACCAAGACCGCGTTCATTCAGAACGCGGTCTTTTTTGTAAGGTTATCCGCAAATGGGCGGGTCGAGGAAGGAAAAGAACGATATGGCTAGATGCACCGCTCCAGTGAAGGGCCATCGATCAGCCGCTGCGGCCGCCGACTGTCCTGCTTGCGGAAGCCGCTACGGTGGCTATAGCAGCAGGGGATATGGCGGCGGGTACAGTTCGGGATCGGGTTATTCATACCCCTCGTCAGGAAGCAGCAGCGGCCGAAGCGGCAGCAGTGGCGGGTCAGGGCGGCGTACTGCAAAGCCGCGTTGGTCTGGATCCGGGTCGGCTGTGTTGTACACGCCTGAACAAGTGCAATCGCTCACGCCTGTCCGTGAAAATGTTGAGAACCTAGCGGCGTCGCAGCCTGACCTTCGAGACGTTTTCCTGTGCCACGCATGGGATGACAGGCAGGGATCTGCCAAGGAGTTGCATGACTTGCTCGAAGCGCTGGGTGTCCGTGTGTGGTTCAGTGAGAAGGATCTTGGCCTGGGGGTGCCGATGATGCGAGCGATCGATAAGGGCTTGGTGAATTCCCGCGTCGGTATCGTTCTAGTGACGCCGGCTATGCTGCGCCGTCTGCCGGCAGAAGGCATTGCAGACAAAGAGCTGTCGGCGCTTCTTAGGCGTGAGCGGCTCGTCCCAGTTGCTCACGGAACAACCTATGAAGAGCTCGAAAAAGTGAGCCTGCTGCTAGCCTCCCGAGCTGGGCTGAGCACTGCCGAAGAGTCGATGGCGGAAGTTGCAGCTAAGATCGCCGAATTAGTTGTCACTAAGTCCTAATGTTTCCAGGAGATCGAGATGTCGTTGCGCCGCGTACACCTTCGCAAACTCCTCAAGATTATGTTTCTGGCAGAGGCCCCTCGCCGATCGGCGCTCCGGGCCGATATTCGAGAAGATCGCGCACGAGCAGCGGATGAGGGCGGCGAGGGCGGCGGAGATTTCTATGGGCCCTTCTGGAGTGACGCGAAGCGGCATGTTTTCGGAATGCACGATCTGCACGCCGCGACTGATGGGCGGATTGCTGGGAATGGCCGTCGGCAAAATCTCTATCCGCAGCTGCGGGACGGCTTCCTGCTCTGGTGGGACGAGAGGCGTCGCTGGACGAACGCGCCCTTTGAGCCCGGCCGACAGCTGCGGATGCAGTTTCCGTTCCCCGGGCTCGATGCTGTAGTGAAGGTCGACAACATTTTGTCCGCTCGCGATGGTCGTGGCGACGGGCATTACGTTTACCCCTATTTCTCAGAGACCCCTGTTCTGGATGAGGAAGCTGCGCGGCTTGGGCTTTGGCTGTTAGGCCAAGCACTTCCCGCTGTACCTCACGAGGAGATCCGAATTCTGGACGTCATTCGTGGCGAGCCCTTCTCAATTGATCGTTTTCCGCTTGCGGGCAACGAGGAGGAGAACTTCCGAGACCGATACGCGGCCCTCCTTCAAGAATGGGAAGCGCTTCGAGCACAATACGAATGAAGTTCTTGCCAAAAAATGTCAGACGACGATTTCGGGGCGCCGATGAATGAAACAGTCCAACTGTCGCAAAACTTAGGGAAAGGGAGCGAAACTACTGAACAAGCCTTGCGGCCCGTCCTGTCCGTCTGGTTGCGTTGTTGTAATAAGTGGAGGCCTGCTGGACTGATCTGTGTCGGGATTGCTCCATGGCTTCTGGCAGGGGCACGCCACGATTGGCTGCCTCGGTGAGATAGCCCGACCGCAGCCCGTGCGCCGAAAACTCCCCAGTCTCCAGCCCCGCCAGCGCCGCGCGCTGCTTGACGATCTGGTTGACCGCACTCGGCTCCAGCGCCCGCTTCGAGACGTTGCCCCAACGATCGATCTTGCGAAAAATACTCCCGCTTTCGATTTTCGCCGCTGCCATCCATGCGCTCAACGCGTCCACCGGCCGACCAGTCAGGTAGACGACCTCATCGTGTTCCGAGCCGGACGTCTTGGTGCGCCCCAGATGGATGGCGAGAGAGGGGAGGGGAGGGCCGTTTTCGACTGTGATCGGCGGCTCGACCGAGAGTTGCTCCCTGCGCAAACCGGCAATCTCGCTGCGACGCCGTCCCCCCGAGGCAAAAGCCACCATCAGGATGGCCCGGTCGCGGATATCGCGCAGGTTGTCGGTCGCGCAGGTCGCCAGCAACTTTGCCAGAACATCGCCGGTCACTGCTTTGGCGCTCTTGCGTTTCCTTGGCCGCGGCGTCGCACGGACGGCAAGGCGTATCGCGGCTTTTAGGGAAGGGGAGGAGAAGACGCCGGTCAGGCCGCGCCATTTGGTCAGCGTCGACCAACTGGCAAGCCGCCGGCGCACAGTATCGGGTGCATGCGGCCCTGGCGATCGCAGAAAACCCTGTTCCCGCAGGCTCTGTTCGACATCGGCTGGCATGCCGTGGTGAGGATCGATGTCGCGCTGTTCGGGCTGCCAGAGATGGTGGGCAACGAATTTGAGCAGCAGCGCCTCGGGCGCAGGCCAGGTGAGGGCGGCGCCGGTCGCGGCGAGCGACCAGGCCTGCAGATAGGCAAGGTCGGAGGTGAGGGCGCGCAGGGTATTTTCGCCCATGCCCTCGTTGACCAGATGGCGCAGCGTTTCGATGTCCTGGTCGGTGAGCAGTTCGGCAAGCTCGTCGCGGCGGTCGATCGGCAGGACGGCAGCAATCGTGTCGAGTTCGTCGGCACGGCGATCGACGGCGGTTTTTGAACGGGACGGCATGGCCATAGAAAACCTCCGGATCGACGGACGAGCGACCGTGGATTTACCGGATTCTTTCTGATTTGCGACTCCAAATCAATAACCTCCGATAATGAAGACTTATCGATGGTTAGAGTGCCAGCAGGCAATCATACCATGTGAGGAACCACAAAATTTAGATAGAGTTCCTTTAGCAAATCATTTACCATGAATTCAATGACTTACGATCTCGCAAAAATCAGCATGACAGCCCTAATGGAGCCTGCTTTTCGTGCGGGTATCGAACTGGCGCGTTTGGACGAACGGGTCGCCCGTTCCCCGGTCGGCCAGGGCTTCCTTGAACGATCCCAATTCACCGACGCATGTGCCTCGCTGTGGATCGACGGCGAACTCGTCCACTTGGAAGACCTCGTCCTCCATGACGCCACCCGCGATATTCGCACACCCACCCATGAGCTGACAATCGCCCGCGACGTGCTGCGAACTCGCCGGCGCATTGCCGCCCAGCTTCCCGGCTGGGCGCTGTCCGCCGACGGCATTCGAACGCTCCGGCAGACGGCGCCAGTGGCGTTAATCGGCGCCTACGAAGCAGAGGCGGCCGGCGCCACCCGGCGCGCCGTCGCGATCGATCTGGTAGGAGAGGGGGAAGACGCGGACGGTGGCGAAGATCTTCCCGGCGTCGACTATGCTGCCATCGATGCCGTGCTCGCCCGATCGGAGGCGGCGATCGCGAACGCCACACGGCCCAACTGCGGCTGCGGGGCCGAAAAAGATCCGATGATCTATGACCTCGACTGGGATGAGGATGCCCGGCTCGATGAATGGCGTGCTGTGTTGCGTCAGGCCGAAAACCTGCCGGCGGTGCTGCAAGCCATCATCGCCCTCGATGCCTGGAACGAGCTTTCCGTCCTTCAGCACGCTCCGTGGCTCGGCCGATTGTTTTCCGCCTCGATCCTGCGCCAGGCCGGAATCACGTCAGGTGCTCATCTCGCTGCCATCAACCTTGGCATGAAAACCATTCCCGTCGACCGGCGCCGAAGTCGCGATCGGGAGACGCGGCTGCTGGCGATCGCCCACGGAATTTTGGCGGCCGCCGAGATCGGCATGAAAGAACATGACCGGCTGACGCTGGCGAAGACGATGATGGACCGAAAACTGGAAGGGCGCCGGACGTCTTCAAAACTGCCGGAACTGGTCGAGCTGGTGATGGCAAAGCCGCTGGTGTCGGCCGGGATGGTGGCCAAGACGCTTGAGGTGACGCCGCAGGCGGCGCGGCGGATTGTTTTGGATCTGGGCCTCCGCGAGATGACGGGCAGGGGGAGGTTTCGGGCGTGGGGAATTCTGTGAACGCGTGCTAACTTTGATGTAGGTATTCAAAGGTCAGCTGATCCACGACAAAGACATCTGTTGGTTGACGGAGGGCGCGGTCAACGTGGTCTTTTCAAGCTCTACCTTCCATCTCGGTGGGAAAAATGGCCGTTCCGTCGCCCTGCTGCTTGGTCGATATTGTTGCTTGATACGGGTTCGCCCTGACACGCCCGCGACGTCGGGATGCGATACGCGTGCGTACTTGGATATCTCGCAAAACAGATTTTGGCAGTCTATCGGCTGCAAAGGCCGATCACCCAAGCCTTTGAAGTCGAGCTTCAAGCGAGCGAACGCAGCCGCTTGGCTGTTGGTTACCTCATAAATTATGTCTTCTGCTGATAGCTTGCCGGTATCGATGAAGCATTTCGCTATACCGTCGAGCGCGCCCGGGCCAGCTATGACAAAGTCAGATTCATCGAAGTTCAGCATGGATGAGTAATTCAAATCAATCGCATATTGAAATGCAAGGAACCGTCCGAGGCCCGGATAAGGGAGTAGCAACTCAAAGACATGACGGAGCGTGGCGGCGTCGGCGATTTTCGCAGGAAGTCCATCTTCCATCATCAACTTGACCAGAGCGAGGTGATTTGCGTGTTTTCTGATGAAGCCCAACCTCGGAGCTGGCATAATGTATGCCGCAGAATAAACCGTGTGACCCGCCGCCATAATCCGGTCTAAAGCGTCGGACACGTCTGAGAAAGACGTGAGGGCCCAGGATAGAGGTCCGACTACGCGTTCAAGGCGTTCCCAGGTTTCTATTTTATTGAAAATTTTGAAGATTATCGTCCGGAAGAAGATTTCTTCGATGCTTTGCGGCCTGGCATCGTCGTATTGAACATGGCGGATAAGGTACTGACTGACACGATCGGCCGCTCGATAGGCATTCGTGAAGCGATATTGATTGATGATTGGGTCATCCGTCCAGGGACCGGAAGGGTCTTGTAGACGCTTGAAGTAGACCTGCTGCCGCTCATGCGCGAAGCGCCAGTATGTGTCAATGATTGGTGAAAATTCCATACAGCGCCCCGCCTTTACATCGGTCCTTCCTAGACTGTGAAGGCACTGCTTGGAAGCAAGAAAGGTGAAAACAAAAGCTATGGCGTCTTCGTAGGAGCACCAGACCCTCTCGGAGCCGCCTCGATCACTGAATGTGACGCAGATGAACTCGGCTATGACGCCGGAGTAACGACTGTTGTAGGATGCGGATTGGTCAAAATAGGTGACGTTGAAGGTTTGTTGAACAGCGTGACTAATACCGTAATCCCAACACCCAGAAGTACGGTGCCTAACCACCACATAATAGACTGCTGCTTCTCGATCGAGACCACTCGATCAGCGAGCTTTTTCTCGGTTTCGTTAATCTTGGTTTCGAGACTCGAGAGCGATTGCACGCCTTCAGCGATATGCTTCACGAGCGAAGGCGGAATAACCTCGTATCCAATTTTGTCGCCCATCGGCGTGTGATCGCGGATATCTGCAAACCAAATGTGAAAGCAATCTTCGCCCCGGGCTAGGTGAACTGAACCCGGTCCGGCGTTGAAGACGGAGAAAATCAAACGTCCGCTGAAACCAGGATCGACATGGAATCCAGAGACGTTGACCAAGCCCTGGAATTTGTAACCGGCCCTTATCGAGATGAACGCAAGCGCGTCCTGTGGTACCGAGACACTCTCCTCGGTGATTAATAAAGCAAACTGGCCGGCCGGAATCTGGAAGTGCTCTCCAGGCTCAAGAATCTTTTTGGTCTTAAGTTTGGTATCACTACCGACGCCTGTCGGGGAGACGTAGATTTCAGCGCCAATCGTTAGACGATACGTGGCCCTATCCAAAAGCTCCGGATTATAAGGTACAACGAGATGCTGTAGCTGCCGTTTCAGTTCCTCGTTGCCCCAGAACATCCTTACACCCCTTTCACCAGAGAACGGTGAAAGATCGACCGCTGCTCGATGAATCTCAGGCGCTTTCGATAGCTAGCGACGATGTCGAGCTTCGTGACGGCCGCATAACCCACGACGATTTTGAACAGTGACAGGTTGCTCTCTCGCATCATTGAATTGAACGATGCCATTTCTAGATGGTCCCAGGACTCGCACGCCTTCGAGAGCAATCCCGCCGCAATTGCATAGGCCTTGATAAATTGATCCCGCCCCGCGGGTTGTGCGTACGGCACGTCGGCCAGTCCAGATATCGTCGCCCAGTCGTCAGCCAGTGCCTTGCCGAGATCCTGGTTGAGAGTATTGGCAGTCGCCAGCGTAATGATGAACGCATCCGTAAGAACAGCAGCGAAGCGCTCGTCACCAGCAGCTTCGAAAAAGTAGGCGATGTATTTTCCGTTATGCAAAGCCATGTGTTTGACCCGTTCGGCCAAAGGTAAGATCACGACGTCCTTATGGAAGCTCTCGTCGTGGCGAAGCTGCTCGAGCTGAAGCCCATAGATAAAGCTGTCGGCGGAAAAACTCGCGGTGGTTTCGGAATGGGTCATGCAGCCTCCTTACTCGTGTAGAGCTGGCGGCTTGCCGCAAGCAACTCTTTGATATCGCGCATGCTCCACTTCCCGGTTGCCGTATCGAGCTTTGCATAAGTGGAATTTATCGTCAGCGGACCAATATCTAAGCCGGCCTCATGCGCAAGAAAATACTGTAGGCGAGCAAGCCCAAGGAGATTTCCTAGCAGGCGTTGCACGTAATAATGTGATCGATAGGTAGCATTCAACCTGACCCTTCCATGATCGAGTTTGACGCTGAGATGCATCAAGCAAGGAAGGTGGCCATACATCGGGCGCCTGTCGGCTGCGCCATTGTAAATTGCAATATCGTCGCCGGTGGTATCAGAGCCGCATATGTCGATCTGGGGATCATCCAGTGCTTGGCCGCTGCCCAGCTCAAAAGTCGCCTTGTAATCGCCGTGGTCCTGAATCTTTTTTAGAAGATCCTTTAATGGGTTGTAGATCGTTCCGTCCCTATCCTTCTGACGCAAGATTCGCATGGCGTAATTCCCCCACTGCCGATCTTTTCTTGCGGCGTGTATTTTCGCCATTCGCTCAGGATAGGTCTTAAAGACACCGTTCTTACCGCCTCGAAGATAGTCCTGTAAGGGAAAAATCGTTTCGGCTACTGTGTCAACTGAGGCACCGCCACAATTCACCAGGAATTTATCAACGCCAGCCAAGACCAATGCATCTGATTTAGACAAGGGGGAAGGATTGGTAATGTGCAAGATGACGTCGAAGTCCTCATGGTCTGTCGTCTTCGCCAGATATTCGCAAGCCGCTAGCCAGACTTCGGGAGTGCTTTTGCCTTTGATTAATTCCATCAGTTTACCCCTTTGGACAATATGGCTGTTTCGTACAATTGAGTATCGAGATACACCTTAGACACCCACGCATGGCCGTCGATACCCCAGGTCATACCCCAACTATTTCGTATTAGTAGATAGCGGCTCCCCATTTGGTCATGTCCATGACCTACTGCGAGCACAGCATGGCCACCGCGTTCGATATCCGTTGGCGATACTTCGATCTTGCCGCCCTGGTCCGGTGTTCGAAAGTTGTCGGTGATGACAATCCCTAAAACAACCACAAGCCCAGCATCGAGCAGCTCGCAAATCGCTTCGAAGCCAAGCTTTCCCACCTTTACGTCCGCGTGATAGAGTTCACCTAGACTAGTTGGTGGTGCCCATGCTGGCGGATATAATTGTGTCTTCTGGAAAGGCCACGTCGCCTCCGTCGGCTGTCCATCTTTATTTACTGCGTAAGCGACAGCCTCCATGGTCGCACCCCTATCGGGATTTGCGCCAGGTGAGCGTGCAACTGATTGAAAATAGAGATACTCAATTGACAGTGAGGAACCGTCGGCTCGAGCGTGTTCGTGCGCAGCTGATGCTGCAAAAGCGAGGCAGCAATTGCGCCGTCCTTGAGCTGTGGCGGCAGGGAGCTGCCCGCGTAAATCGACGACAGCGATCACAGTCCGATTCCCTTCCGTCGCCGCTCGGCTCGCGAGAGACCGCTATCCTCCTTACCTTCGAGCGACAGAGTCATCTGGAACTCTAGATCCTCTTCGGTATAGTCCTCGCCCGCTTGACGCTCTTGCAATCGGATGTGGGTGACTCTTGGCCCGAGGGGACGGGCAATGACTGTCCGCTGAGCAGGAGCACCATAATGGAGTGGATCACGTGAAAAACTAGACTCATCGGCTAGGACTTCATATCCAGCACGCTCTAATTCACCGAAATCCCACTGATATCCTCCGTCAACCATCTCATCCAAATCAAACCTGACGAGGTCGTCGGGATTACCATGGACGCTCAAGCCAGAATCTTTGCCGGTAAGGCGCCACACATCAGCCCATGAGTTTCCCGGGCGAAACGATTTTCCGGCGGTTTTTTTGAGTTGAGCAACTTTTGAGTGCGCCAGTAAATCGGCGTCGGCTCGGCTTAAAATCTGATGACCTGCCAAACCCCAGCACGTTGCTGAGTAGCTTGTACCCATGCGGAGGGATAGTTGGTAGACGACATCGGGATTTCGGAGATGGCCGGTGGTCCAGCCCTGCGTTTTCGCATGATGAAAATAGAGCCAGCGTGGCAGAAGAAACTCGGCTGCGAATGCCTCCGCCTGTATTTCCTGGAGGTCACCGGTATCTCGGGAAAATGGATCTCGGGCCAAGATTTCTTCTTTGTCGATACTGCCGGAATGCCCCAAGACTACGTGTCCAAGCTCATGAGCTGCTGTGAAGCGCTGGATGTGAAGGCTACGCAAGGTGGTTACCATAATTCCGCGTACTGGTGCCGGCAGGCAGAAACCAAGTGCGGAGGTCAATGGCTTAAAGATCAGCGCAATATCAAGCTCAGATATGGATTCGAAAATGTCGACTTGACCGCCGGCCTCGATCACTCTTTTTTCGAGGTCGAGAGCGCGGTGGACACGCTTTGCAGCGGCAACCGCTTTCAAACGAGCCAGCGATGAAACTGATCTAGCCATTGTCACCAACTTTAACTGGTCTGGCTTGGAGGAACTGGGCGAACCTAAGCAGCTCGTTCTGATCCTCAGTCGACAATCCTTTGGCCGCGCGGGCCAGCGCGATTACGCTATCGGGGATTGCTTGCTCCTGCGCATCACCTGATAGATGCTCAATGGTCTGCCCGTAAATTCTGGCGAAATCGCTTAGCTCCACCGCATCGACCTTGCGTTTGCCATTCTCGATCTGTGACAGTGCCGATCTCGAAATACCTACCGCCTGCGCTGCTTCCTCCTGCTTGAGCTCGACATACTCGCGTGCCTTTTTCAGCCGTTCGCCTATCTTCTGCCAGCGCTCTTCCTCGGTCGCCATCACGCAGCTGCTTTCACGAGCGACTTCTTTACCTTGACTTCTTTGGTGAAGACACGCTTCAACATGGGCACGAGATGGTCCGTCATTTCCTGAAAACTTTCGTAGCCGCCCGGCTTGATGATTTCCGGAGGAAGCTCGATACCCAATACCTCTTCCGTGATGACCGTCGCATCGACAACACGTTTCGAATCTATAGCGGGCCTTGCAGACACCACGGATCCTCCCGCGCCGCTTGGGGCAGAATTGGCAATAACGTCGTCAATCGACGTGGTCTCACTATCAAACCACTCACTCAGGCGCTTGATTAGCTCCGGCATTTTAGCGTCAAACTGTTTAGCAAGATCACTGATGGTCGCATCCATGGCACACCTTCATGTTCGAAAATCAAACATAAATGTGACAAGTATGTTGGAAAAGTCAACCGTCTATCGCGAAACTGGAGAGTTTTGTATAATTACAATCGCCGTCGCAAATACCCCATTTTGGGAAACATCAAGCAATACAAGACCTTGATGACCTTTGCCGCTGATTTTGTTGAGGTGGCGCAATGCACCATTTGACAGGGTTGCCTGGTTAGGCAACACGATTTCAAAGTCATGCCAGCGAACGCCGTTCGTCATTCCGGTTCCGAGGGCTTTGGAGCAAGCCTCTTTAGCCGCGAATACCTTGGCAACATACACGGCGTCGTTCCATGACGATGCCTTTTCAAGCTCTGCGCTAACAAGAACTTTTTTCACCCACCGCTCACCGAGGCCTTCGATCGAGCGCCGAATCCTTTCAATGTTCACGAGGTCGCTTCCGAGACCGACAATCATTGTGGGCTGAGGCTCCTACAGCGTCGAGCGAATATTACGGTACATCTTGCGGTGACATGCACCGTTTCTTCTCGATGGCTATAGCACCGCCTTTAGCGCATCTATCACACCCTGATGAGGTAAATAGCCGATGATACCGTGAGCGTTGCCTGTCGTATTGTTAACGGAGCCATCGTTTTCAACTCCGGGTCCAAACGTCGCCTCATCGAGGTTTTTACCAAGGGCAACAATGTCCGATGGATCGTAGAAATTCACCCAACGCTTCACGAATGCGGCCCGACGACGGGGAGGCCCAAGCTTTTTCTTAAATGCCTCAAGTCCTAGGGGCGAACCTAGTGTAACCAGAAGGGGGATCTCAATGTTGGCACCTTGCATTTCTAATTCGCGCAGGAGCTTGAAGGCGATGACCGTGCCAAGCGAATGTGTTACCAGAACTTGCGGACTATCCAACAAGTAAGGTCGCACGATTTTGTCGACGGCTGCAGCGGCGCCTTTCGATGACAGGTAAGTGTTACCCTGTTTAATAACGCGCATCAGAATCGTTCCCTTAGCCGGCGATACTTTTTCGAGCGCTCTGATCAATCCAACAAGACGCCTTCCGATAAAACTGTCCATCGGAACGGCCGTGTCTCCCTCATTGAGTGCGGCTTCTATTTCCCCTTCACTGATATTTTGCTTAGAGGCCGCCTCTTCCAGAGCTTCTTGAAGAAAGGCTAGCTCGCCAGCATCGGCTAAATCAACGCTTGTATCAGCTCCCATCACAACGGCAGCCCTGGCTCTCCCATTGGCCCAGTCCGCAAGTGTTGTGCCATAGTAAGGGAATCTGATGTCGGCATTCTCTAATAAACCTGGAGAGGTTCCTTCAAGGCATTGCGTCCAATCTGCGACGAGCTGCTGCTGGGTGGATCCTTCCTGCCCAATCCCATGGATCATCAGAACCTTCATTCAAACCCCTCCAAACCAAATCTGTCGATAAGAATTTCCATCCCCCGCCGCTGGAACGACGAAAACTGTGATGGCAACAAGTGTGGAATAACGTCCCGGATGTTATCTGCAGACGCTTTCTCTAACGGTTCAGGGTCTTCGACGAAGTCCCATCCTTGGCGGAGCCACGGCCAGTTTCCAGCTACGTCACCAGTCATGGTTTCGGTAGCTCGCGTAACCCAGCTAGGCAGCTGAACGGAACCCTCTTTGGCCCGGCGGGCGGCTACCGCCGGTACGGATACGTGATAGTCAACATTGAAATCCGCGTGCGGCAGGAGCCCTAGAAAAGCGACATCGAAGGGTATCGGCTGCCCATAATAGCAATAAAAATAGGCCATTCGCCGTATACTATCGATGTCGCCAGCATAGTCGTATAGATAGCTTGCGATCGCGCCGGATACTGGATTGATGTGCTTAGCTCTTCGTAAGCTTACTGCAATTTGGTCGACTTCGTTTGCTGCCAAGGTCCCGTATTGCAGATTTGCTATAGCTTCAATTGATTGGCTGATCTGGGTTTCGATATTCTCCCAGCGGTTGACGCACGTCCATCCAATAACCCCGTCTTCGTCGAGACTCAGAATAGTTACAAGCTGAAAATAAACGACAGCGGATGCAGCGGTCCCATCCCCGAACTCGATCAGAACCTGCGTTGAACCGCCAGCGTCCACGTCAACGGTGAAACAAAAGGGCTTGGTCCTGCGACGACGAGAATAAGTATTCGACCATACCCGCACCGGTTGCCGGCCGAGCACGATTAGATTGACACCGATTTTAATAGCTCGCTCATTAAAGACGAAACTTTTGCGAGTGTACTCGAGCCTTTCTTGTCGCGTTTGACTCTCTAATAAACGGTCTCCGTACCACCGCTCTGGTCCTGTTTGCCAATTGGTAACAATTGCGTCAGGCTCCTCAGGCGGTTTCGGCCAGACGGGTATCGGGGTCATGTTGCCAGACGCGGGCCCTTTGCGATGATAGATGATGTGCTCGCGTGGGATTCCCGTCGAAAATTCTGGGATGCAATCAAGTCGGTAGAGTTCGCAGATTTCCTGCGTGCGTGCTCCTGAGAATATAGCCAGCGACTCTGGGATGATGCAGTCGGGAAGGTATTTGTCGAAAGCGCCCGCGAACCGACCGCTCAATCCCTCCAACAGAATTGTCGAAAAGACACAACGTGGAGGGCTGTGGCTGTCACCATTGAGCATAAAAGCTCTACCGCCGTCTGAGACTGCGTTGAAACGATCGATAGCAGGCGCAACAATGTTGTAAGGACCACGTGGGAGGATTGGGTCAGCAACCATATCGGCGACTTCGATATCGTTCGGTAGCGACCGGCATGCGTCGCTCAATATAGTGAGGTTGGAAATCCCGTATCGATAAAGCTGCTTTTTAAGTCCCTCGACAGATATACCGCGCATTTCGTGGTGGAAGTCACTTGGTAACCAGATATTCTGCTCTGCTCCGGTTCGATACCCATGTCCTGCGAAATGCAGGATGAATAGTTCGATTGTATCATTTTTAGGAAGCATATCTTCGAGCTCTGCACGCAGGCGCGGGATGGTGACTGGAGTAGACCCTTCATCAGTTACGATGCGCGTCGCAAAGCCAGCCGCTTGCGCCCAGGCTCCAATCTCATATGCGGCGGTAATTGCTCCTGGTAGACCGGCAAGCGGCTGCGCCTTTGATACACCAATCGTCAAGCACAATTTCACCAGTGATCCCCCAATCATCTAACGCTACGATACATTCTTTGGTTGCAAAATCAAGCAAAAGCCTCATAATAACAAGCGTTTATTCGCCCGTCGATCACATGGTGTTGCGTTTCTGATCGATATCCCTGTCCTCATTCGCTTGACCTGCCTAGATTTGCGCGCCTGCAGAACACGCGGCTGCGCGCTGGTGCAAAACGCCTTCAACTGGCGGAGTTAATGCCGGCGATTCCCATAGGTTTGAAGCACTCGGCATTCCTATCGTATTCTTGGTAGGCGATCGCCAAGTGCATGGGCCAAGACGGCTTGTTGTGCCGATTGTCCTCAAGTAGCCTTCACCTTTGACTGAATGCGGACACAACGAGTTGGATAAGGGATGGCTGCCATGATGGGCGACATCGAGCCCGGATCGCGGTAGCCAGCGAGGAAACCGACGAACTGCGTGACCATGATCAACGGCCCGGGCGTCGTCTCCGCCATTCCGAGACCGTCGAGCATTTCCCCAGGCCGAAGCCACCCGAACTGATCAACCGCTGCCTGCGCCACATAGGCAAGGACGGCATATGCTCCTCCGAAGGTGACGACCGCCATCTGGCTGAAGAAGATGCCGATCTTGGAGAACACGTTGTCGTGCCCGAGCGTGAGCAACAGCGCCGCCACGGGGAGCAGCCAAAGCAATGCCAACACGCCCGATGTCTTCAGTGACCAGGCAAGGTTCGGCCGCGCGTCCGGAACCTGATTTGTGACCTCCGCCGACCTTGAAAGCGGAAACGCCCGCACGGCCCCCAAAGTAGCCGATGATGCCAGCCGTGATGATGATCAGCGGGAACGGTACGTGAAGGAAGAAGATCGCCACGAATGCTGCCGCCGCGAAGGCGATCATCGTCCTGTTCTTGAGCGCCCTGCTGCCGATCCGGAAGACCGCCTGGATAACGACGGCGAGCACGGCGCATTTCAAGCCGAAGAACATGCCCTCGATGGCGGTCACGTCGCCGAACAGTATGTAAATGTAGCGTATCCGTTGCGATCGCCCCACGGGATTTTGGCTTGACCTTTGAGCGGATCGCT
>CAZZZI010000054.1:0-22796 GCA_964658415.1 uncultured Sphingomonas sp.
GCGCTCGCCCAGGCCGATGTCGGCGTGGCGATGAACACCGGCACGGTGGCTGCCCGCGAAGCCGGCAACATGGTCGACCTCGACAGCGATCCGACCAAGCTGATCGAAATCGTCGAAATCGGCAAGCAGCTGCTGATGACCCGTGGCGCGCTCACCACCTTTTCCATCGCCAACGACATCGCCAAGTATTTCGCCATCATCCCGGCCATGTTCATTGCCTTCTATCCGCAGCTGAAGGCTCTGAACATCATGGGGCTGGCCTCGACGCAGAGCGCCATCCTGTCGGCGATCATCTTCAATGCGCTGATCATCATCGCCCTGATCCCGCTGTCGCTGAAGGGCGTCAAATACCGGCCGATCGGTGCCGGCGCTCTGCTCAGCCGCAACCTGCTCATCTACGGTCTCGGTGGTGTCATCGTCCCCTTCATCGGGATCAAGGCGATCGACATGATCGTATCGGCGCTCGGCCTTGCCTGATCCGGCGCACCCGCTGCCGCCGGATTCTAGTCTCAACCCAACCAGGAGTTCATCAAAATGCTGAACCAGCTCCGCCCCGCCATCGTCATGATCGTCATCACCACAGCCGTGACGGGCCTTCTCTATCCGCTGGCGATGACAGGTGCTGCCCAGGCGCTGTTTCCCGCGCAGGCGGCCGGCAGTCTCGTCGTCAAGGACAACAAGGTCATCGGCTCGAGCCTGATCGGCCAGGCCTTCGCGAGCGACCGCTACTTCCACGGACGCCCTTCGGCTGCCGGCGACGGCTATAATGCCGCAAGCTCGGGCGGCTCCAACCTCGGCCCGACCTCTAAGAAGCTGATCGACCGCGTGAAGGCCGACTACGAAGCCGCCAAGGCGACCAACCCGAATGCCGAAGTGCCGGTCGACCTCGTCACCGCGTCCGGCAGCGGCCTCGATCCGGCCATATCGCCGGAAGCTGCATACTTTCAGGTACCCCGTGTCGCCAAGGCTCGCAACTTGGACGAAGCCAAGGTAAAGACGTTGATCGACAACGTCATTCAGGGCCGCGAACTCGGTATCCTGGGCGAGGCGACGGTCAATGTCCTGGCTCTCAACCAGGCGCTCGACGCCCTGTCGACGTGACAGGCAGGGCTCAAGAAATGATGGCCGAGGCCATGCGTGAAAGAACGACTTGATGTCTGCAGGCGACCGCGACCCGATGCTCAGACCTTCGCCCGACGCTCTCCTGGAGAAGGCGAAGGCCGAGGCACGCGGTCGCCTGAAGATCTTTCTCGGCGCGGCCCCGGGTGTCGGCAAGACCTATGAGATGCTTCTGTCCGGACGGGCCAAGCTTGCCGACGGCGTCGATGTCGTCATCGGCGTCGTCGAGACGCACGGGCGCAAGGAAACCCAGGCACTGCTGTCCGGCTTCGAGATCGTTCCCCGGGTGGAGCTGCCCTATAAGGGCCAGCTGCTGGAGGAAATGGACCTCGACGCCATCCTCGCCCGCCGGCCGGACTGGGTGCTGGTCGACGAACTGGCCCATACCAATGCCGAGGGCAGCCGCCATCCGAAACGCTACCTCGATGTCAAGGAGCTGCTCGACCGCGGCATCAACGTCTACACGACGCTCAACATCCAGCACGTCGAGAGCCTCAACGACGTCGTCTCGCAGATCACCCGCATCAGGGTTCGCGAGACGGTCCCGGACTCGATCATCGACATGGCCGACGACGTCGAGATCATCGATCTCACGCCGGACGACCTGATCAAGCGCCTGCATGACGGCAAGGTCTATGTCGCCAAGACCGCAGAGCGGGCGCTGACCAATTATTTCACGCCGGGCAACCTGACGGCACTGCGCGAACTCGCGCTCCGCCGTACCGCCCAGCGCGTCGATGACCAGCTTCTGACCCACATGCAGGCCAATGCGATCTCCGGGCCCTGGGCGGCCGGCGACCGCATCGTCGTTTCCATCGATGAGGATCCGCGTTCGGCATCGCTGGTGCGCTACGGCGCGCGGATGGCATCGCGGCTGCGGGCCCGCTGGTCGGCGGTCTATGTCGAAACCAATCGCTCCATCAATCTTTCGGAAACCCAGCGCGACACGATCGCGGCCACCCTGCGGCTTGCCGAGCAACTGGGCGGCGAGGCGATCACCATTCCGGGGCGGGATGTCGCCGAGGAACTGCTTCAGCACGCCGCCAGCCAGAACGTCACGCACATCGTCACCAGCGCGCCGCGCAAGCGGCGCTGGCGGGACGCTTTCTTGGGGTCGGCTGCAGATGCCCTGATCCGGCGCGCCGGCGACATCAGCGTCCACGTGATTTCCGGAAACGACAAGGAGGCGCCGGTGGCTGCGCGCGGAGTTGCCAGCGCCGCCGTTGCGCCATCGTTCGATTTCCAGGCCTATCTGCTGGCCACCGTCTACGTCGTCATAGCGCTGATGGTCGGCGCGCTGCTCGACCAGTTCCTCGATGTCCGCAACCTCGCGCTCGTGTTCCTGATGGCGGTGCTGACATCGGCCGTCATGCACGGGCTGCGCCCGGCGCTCTATTCGTCGGTATTGGGGTCGCTGGCCTTCAACTTCTTCTTTCTGCCGCCGCGCTACACCTTCACGATCAGCGATCCCGAAAGCGTGCTGGCGCTGTTCTTCTTCTTCGGCGTGGCCATCATCGCCAGCAACCTGACAGCCACGGTTCAGCGGCAGGCCGCCGCCGCCCGCCACCGCGCCCGCACGACGGAAGACCTCTATCTCTTTTCAAAGAAGCTGGCCGGTACCGGCACGCTCGACGACGTCCTCTGGGCAACGGCCTTCCAACTCGCCTCCATGCTCAAGGTCCGCGTCGTGCTGCTCTTGCCGGAAGACGGGACGATTGCGGTCAAGGCCGGTTATCCGCCGGACGATACGCTCGACGACGCCGACATCGCAGCGGCCCGCTGGGCCTGGGAACACAACCACGCGGCCGGCCGCGGCGCCGATACGCTGCCGGGCGCCAAGCGCCTCTATGTACCACTGCGCACCGGCCGCTCCGCCGTCGGCGTCATCGGCCTCGACAGCGATCGACGCGACGGGCCTTTGCTGACACCGGAACAGCAGCGACTGCTGGATGCGCTGGCGGACCAGGCGGCACTTGCCATCGAGCGGATCCAGCTCGTCGGCGATGTCGATCGCGCCAGGCTCGCTGTCGAAGCCGACCGGCTGCGGTCGGCGTTGCTGACCTCCATTTCCCATGACCTGAAGACGCCGCTGGCCGCCATCCTCGGGGCTGCCGGGACGTTGCGCGACTATCTGGATTCGATGAGCGCCGAGGACCGCGCCGACCTCCTGTCGACCATCGTCGACGAATCCGAGCGGTTGAACCGCTTCATCGCCAATCTCCTCGACATGACCCGCATCGGCTCCGGCGCCATGGAGCCGAACAGCCTGCCGAATTTCATCGAGGACATCGCCGGCAGCGCCCTCCGCCGGAGCGCCAAGATCCTCGCGCACCACCGGACACGCCTGCAGATCGCCGACGACCTGCCGATGGTGCGGGTCGATCCCGTCCTGCTCGAGCAGGTCCTCTTCAATCTCCTCGACAACGCCGCGAAATATGCGCCAGAGGGATCGACGATCGGCATCCGCAGCTGGGCCAATGCCTATAACGTCTTCGTCGAGATCTCCGACGAGGGGCCGGGCATACCGGCGGAAGACCTGGAGCGGGTGTTCGATACGTTCTACCGGGTCCGCAAGGGCGACCAGGTCCGGGCAGGGACCGGCCTCGGCCTTTCGATCTGCCGTGGCTTCGTGGAAGCGATGGGCGGCACCATTACCGCAGCGAACCGGACAGACCGGGAAGGCGCCGCCTTCACCATTCGGTTGCCGCGTGCCAACGACATTCCAGCACTGGAAGAGCTCCCATGACCGGCACCGCCATCAAGATCCTGATCGTCGACGACGAACCGCCGATCCGCCGGCTGCTGCGCGTCGGCCTGACGGCGCAGGGCTACGATGTCATCGAGGCGGCCGATGCGGCCTCGGCCGCGCGCCTCGTGAAAAACGAGCCGCCGGACCTGATCATCCTCGACCTCGGCCTGCCCGATAAACCCGGGCATGACCTGCTGCAGCAATGGCGCGACGAAGGCGTGGTCATTCCTGTCGTCATTCTGTCCAGCCGGACAGACGAGGCCGGTATCGTTCAGGCCCTGGAAATCGGTGCCGACGACTATGTGACCAAGCCTTTCGGGGTCAACGAGCTTGCCGCCCGCATCCGCGTCGCGCTCCGCCACCGGCTTCAACAACAGGGCGAGAAGGCGATCTTCCAGACGGGAGGCCTGTCGGTCGATCTCGTCAAGCGGATCGTCAAGGTCGATGGCGTCGAGGTCAAGCTGTCGCCGAAGGAATACGACATCCTGCGCGTCATGGCGCAACATGCCGGCAAGGTGCTGACGCACCAGTTCGTCCTGAAACAGGTCTGGGGCCCCGCCGCCGATGTGCAGTATCTGCGCGTCTATGTCCGCCAGCTCAGGCAGAAGATCGAGGCGTCGCCGGACCAGCCGGTCTACATCACCACCGAAACCGGTGTCGGCTACCGTCTGCGGGCGCCGGACTGAGGCGCAATTGGCTGTGGGCTTTCGGGCCGAAGGCCTCGTCATGGGACCAACGATCGGTGGTATCCCGGGCGGAGAAACTCGCCTGCACACGAAATATTTAGATTGCTCGACCCTAATGGCCCCTCACCGGTGCGCCCCGCCAATCCTGAACGATTGCGATGGCGTGCCCATCCGTGAAATCGTGGGGGAAGCACCGTGCAGCGTCGATCGGGAATACCAGTCTCATTCCGAGGATGCGCCGGGTTCGTCCATGACGGCGGCGGCTCCACCGGCATTGTCATGCTGCCCGCCTGGGGGTTCGAGGAACTGACCATTCGGCGTGGCTGGTCCGGCTTTGCCGAAAGACTGGCCGAGTCCGGCTACTGCTGCCTGCGGTTCGACTGGCCGGGAGCCGGTGACAGCCTCGGCGACACCGCTGCGGGCGTGTCGCTGGCCGACTGGCAGGATGCCGTCAAGGCGGCGGCCGCGCTGCTGGCCGAGCGCTATTCGGTGGACAGGATCGTTCTCGTCGGCCACGGCGTCGGCGGACTGCTGGCGCCCCATTGCGCCGATCTCGTCTCGGCCGCGGCCGTGGTCCAGATGGCGCCCCAAAGCGAAGGTCGAGCCGGCCTGCGCGAGCTGGAGATCCTCGGTCGCCTGATCGGCTCCTTCCTCGGCGTCCCCCATACGCCTGCCCCTGACACGATAGAAATTGCCGGTCATGCCATTTCGCAGGCCCTGGCACGGGAGATCGCCGGCCTTCGCCTCGGCGAAGACAACCGGCCGCAGCAGCCAATTCCGCTGCTCTCGGTGCTGAGGGAAGGAACGCCTGGCGCCGTCGACTGGCCAAAGCGCCTTGCCGCTGCCGGATTTTCGGTATCTGCCATCCCCTATACGGGGTCGGAAGCCTTTCTCGCCTACAATCAGGCCTCCGTCCCGCCGCTAGCGTGCTTCGAGGCTGTCTGTGCCTGGCTGTCCGAAACGGTGCCGCCGGGCACCCGCGTCCGGAGTGTCCCGCAACAGTCGGCCGGCGAGGCACTTGGAGGGGAAGGTTACAGCGAGAAGCCCATCCTGTTCGGCCGGGAAGGCGCCCTGTTCGGCGTCCTTTGCCTGCCCGACACACCGTCGCCTCGGGCGACTATCGTGCTCATCAATTCCGGCGACAACTATCATATCGGCTGGGCGCGCATGCATGTCGCGTTCGCCCGGACGCTGGCACGAGAGGGTATTGCCAGTTTCCGCATCGATACCGGCGGCATCGGCGATGCGGACGCAGTGGAAGGCCATCCTTTCTACGTCGAGCGGCAGATCCAGGATGTCATTGATGCCGTCACCACGGTCGAGGCGCTCGGTCTCGGTCCCACCCTCCTGTCGGGCCGATGCAGCGGCGGCTATGCTGCGGTCCAGGCGGCCGTTGCGGATTCACGCATCCGGGGGCTCCTGGCCGTCAACACGATCCGCCTCGGACTGTCTCCGCACGAAACCTTCGAGCAGATCCTCAGTGGCGGGACGTCATCGGTTGCGGATTATCATCGACGCGCCTTCTCGGTGCAGTTTGTAAAAGAGGTTCTCACCGGTCGCCGGTCGCTGCGCGCGGTCGGTGCAAAGGGCCTGCGCGTCATCAGCACGCAGCTGTCGACGCGGTTTCCAAGCCTTTTCGGCTCGATGTCCGGATCGGGCCGGCTGACGGCCCGGATCCGCCAGCAGGCACAGCAACTGCGGGGCCGGGGTGTTCCCGTGTTTCTGCTCTATGCGGAGAACGACGGCGGTCTGGACGAGCTGGCACGGCATTTCGGCAAGCGCCAACCCACCGCCTATGAGCACGCCACCGTGCAGATTACACAAGGGACGGAGCACAACATGACGGCGAGGCACGCCCGCGACGCCATCTGCAAGGCTCTCATCGAATGCGTCGAGGCGGTTGAACATCCCGAAGGCCGGGAACTGCCGGGCGCGGGTTGAAAGTGCCCTTTTTGTAAGCGTTCCGAGCACCATCTGGCCCGTCCGGAAGCGCAACTGTGCGCCAATGGTTAACAAGGCGTTAACGCCAGGACGCAATCAATAACAAATTTTTAAGCTGTCGGATTGTATGAGGATGGTAGGTCAGAGGATTTTCCGATGCGCGTGGCGATTGTACATGATTGGCTCTACACGATCGGCGGTGCCGAGCGGGTATTGCAGGAGATGCTTCGCTGCTATCCGGAAGCCGACGTCTTTTGCCTGTTCGATTTCCTGACGCCGGAAGACCGCGCCAGGATCGGCCTCAAGCGGACAACCCCGAGTTTCCTGCAGAAGTTTCCATTCATGCAGCGGGCGCACCGCGCCTACCTGCCGCTGATGCCGCTTGCCATCGAGCAGCTCGATCTGTCGTCCTACGATCTCATTCTCTCCAGCAGCTATGCGGTCGCCAAGGGCGTACTGGCGGGGCCGGACCAGCTTCACGTGTCCTATGTGCACTCGCCGATCCGCTACGCCTGGGATCTCCAGCACGCCTATCTCGCGCGCAATCGAAACCCCGTGACACGGTTTCTGGCGCGGCCGCTTCTGCACCGACTGCGGATCTGGGATACGCGGACGGCGAACGGCCCGGACCTGATGCTGGCCAATTCGCACTTCGTCGCCCGTCGCATCCGCAAGGTCTACGGCCGTGAGGCGAAGGTGCTCTATCCGCCGGCCAATCTCTCCACGAGCGAGCACGGGGCCGTCAAGGGCAACCACTTCCTCGCCGCCAGCCGGCTGGTGCCCTACAAGAATATCGAAGCCATCGTGCGGGCTTTCGACACGCTGCCCGACCAGCAGCTGATCGTTGCCGGCGACGGCCCCGAGGCTGCGCATCTGAAGAAGATCGCCGGTGCCAACGTCACCTTCGCAGGTTTCGTCAGCGATGCCGCGCTGCGTGACCTGATGGCGACGGCGCGTGCCTTCATCTTTGCGGCCGAGGAGGATTTCGGCATCATCTCGGTTGAGGCGCAGTCGGAGGGAACGCCCGTACTGGCCCTTGGTCGCGGAGGCTCCTGCGAGACCGTTGTCGACGGTCGCACGGGCCTGTTTTTCGACGCGCCGGAACCATCCGCGATTGCCGCCAGCGTCCGCCAATTCATCGCCCGCGAAGGCGAATTTATCGCGGAAAACTGCCGGGAGCAGGCTGCCCGTTTCTCCGCCGAACGCTTTCGCCAGGATTTTCGTGCACACGTTAACGAAACCATTTCAGCTTATAAATCGTCAGTGATCGGATACGTGCCTCGCGACAGATTTACGACGGAAGGCGAATGACGGAATGATCGACAAGCGTGACATCGTGGAGGATCGGGTGATCGATGCCCCCGCCGGTCTCGACCGGAGCGGGATCGTCGGGACGATCTGGCGCCACCGCCTGCTCGCGCTTGTCATTGTCGTCACAGTCGTGCTGCTGTCCTACGTCGCCACCATCGTCATCCCGCCGCGCTATCTCGCAACCGGATCGGTCATCGTTGCCGAAGACGATCCGGCAACACGCACGTCGGATGTCTGGGCGCAGAAGCAGGGCGACCCCGCCGATCTGGAAAGCCAGATCATGATCGTGCGCTCTTCGCGGCTGCTGAAGGTCGCGATGGCACAGCCGGGCGTGTACGAGGCGGTGATCGCCGAATGCCGCAACGCGAAAGCGCGCTGCGCAACGCTTCCCGCCGGCGACCAGTTGCTGCAGGATACGGTGGCGCAGCATTACGCGGTGGCTGCCGTCGGTCGATCCCGCGTGCTGTCGATCTCGTACAACTCGGCAGTGCCTGCGACCGCGATGACGCTGGCCAATGCGCTGGTCACCGCCTATCTCGACGACCAGCGAACCTCCCAGTCGGACAGCCGCGAGGTCGCCGCCAAGTGGCTGTGGCAGGAGATAGCCAATCTCGACACGGAAATCCGCGACCGCCTGGCCAAGATCGAGGCGTTTCGCCAGCAGAACGGCCTGGTGCAGGGCTCGATGGCCTCGATCAGCTCCGAAGGCCTGACGAGCGTCAGCCAGCAGCTTGCCGCCGCCGAACAGGCCAAGGCCCAGGCCCAGGCGCGCCTCGATGCGGTCAAGGACACCCGCAGCAACCAGGACAGCTCGACCATGGTGCTGGAAAACCGCACCGTCGCCGATCTCCGCCAACAGATGGCGACGCTCGGCAACCAGCTGGCCGCAAGCAACACGGTGCTCGGGCCCCGACACCCGCAGCGCCTGATGCTGGAAGCTTCGATGCAGCTTCTGCAGAAGCAGCTGACCGCCGAGATAGATCGGATATCGGCCAACGCCCGCAAGGACTACGAGACGGCCTCCAGCCTGGTGACCGCGCTGAAGGCGCAAACGGCCAAGGCCAAGGACAACGCAGCCGACGCCCGCACGCACGAGGCTTCGATCGAAGGCATGGTTCGCGATGTGGAGGCGAAGCGCCAGCTCTACACGCAGCTCTATCAGCGCGCCAGCGAACTGGAATCCGAGCGACGTTCGCTGAATGGCGGCGCCCGGCTCGTCAGCCTGGCGGAAATGCCGATCCTGCCTTACTTCCCGAAAAAGATGCCGATGGTCGCGGCGGGCCTGGCGCTCGGGCTGTTCCTTGCCGGTGCCGGCTGCGTCGTCTGGGACAAGTTCCGCGGGCAGTATCGACCCCGTGCAACGACCATGCGCCGATTCGCAAGACGCCGACGCGAGGAGGTGGCAGAGGCCCCGGTGCCGGTGCCTGTCGCAGCCGTTGTTGAACAGGACGCCGTCGATACGGCCGTCGCCGCCCGCAAACTCCCGGTCATCGCCACCCTGCCTGAGTCGGGTCTTGCCGAAAGACCCGGCGAGACGTTGTTGACCATGACGTGGTGGAGCATGTTGTCGGCCGGATTCCGTCAGGGCGTCCGGCAGATGGCGGCCGATCTGCTCGAGATCTCGGAGGGACGTCCGCTGCTCTTCCTGCCGGTCACCAACGGCTCGCGCAATGCGCCATTTGCCTGCCTGCTGACGGCCCAGGCGCTGGTGAAGGGGGGGCTCAGGGTCCTCGTCATAGAATGCGCGCCGTCGTCGCTCGAGTTCGCAGCTTCCTTCGACGTGCCGCCGGATCATCCAACGCTCGGCGACGTCATCGCCGGAAAATCGGAACCCGCTGCGGCGGTCGCCCAGACCCAGACGCAGGGCCTGGATGTCATCCCGGCGCGGGCGGCAGATCTGCAGCTGTTCGCGACCGCTCGGCGTCAGGCGATGACCCGGGTGATGGATTGGGCCGGCGAGTACGACCTGGTCCTGCTCAGCGGGCCGTCACTATTCGATTCGCGCTCCTATAAGGTTCTGACCATGCTGGCGGCGCAGTTGCAGGTGCGTGCCGTGATCTGCGCCGACAGTGATGGCGAGACCGAAAAGCAGTTGGAGGAGGCGAGCGCGGTGCTTGCCGAACTCGGCCTGTTGAGCGTCGGTTCGCTGCTCTTGCCGAGCGGCCCGGACAACCGTTCGGCGGACATTCCCGCCCGGCTGCAGAGACGGAGCGCCTGATGGGCGCGCCACGGGTTCTCTTCGTGAACCAGGTCGGGGTCATGTCTGGCGCGGAATACGTGCTCGCCAGTCTCACGGTCGGTTGGAAGGGGGCCTCCGCCTTTCTGTTCGAGGGCGGGCCCCTCGAAGAAGTGCTTCGCCGGCAAGGTCTCGCGGTCTCCGTCGCATCGGGCGCAAGGCTCGGGGCTGTCCGGCGTGATCAGTCGCTGTTTTCGGCACTGCCGCTCCTGGCGCAGCTTTTCGGCCTGGTGCGCGCGATTGCCGCTGCCGCCCGCCGGTGCGACGTGGTCTATGCCAATTCGCAGAAGGCCTTCCTGCTTTCCGCCCTTGCATCCTTCCTGGTTCGCCGCCCGCTCGTCTGGCATCTCCACGACATCATGGACGGCCGTCATTTCGGCACCACGCAGCGCCGTATCCAGGTGGCGCTCGCCAACCGGCGGGCCGCCTGCGTCATCGTGCCGTCGCAGGCGGCAGCGGATGCCTTCATTGCGGCCGGCGGTCGTGCCGGTACCGTGTGCGTCGTGCCGAACGGCATTGCGCGCGAACTTCCGCCGGCGCTGGATCGCACCGCGCTCGGCCTGCCGCCCGGGCCGCTCGTCGGCGTCTTCAGCCGCCTGGCGCCCTGGAAGGGCCAGCATGTGGCGCTGGAGGCCCTGAAGGCGCTTCCGGAGGTCCGGTGCATTCTCGTCGGCAGTGCGCTCTTCGGCGAGGATGACTATCGCAACCGATTGATCGCCATGGTCGACGAGGCCGGATTGGCGGACCGGGTGTCTTTCCTCGGCCAGCGCGCCGATGTGCCCGCCCTGATGCAAGCCGTCGATGTCGTCATTCATCCGTCGGTCGATCCCGAGCCCTTCGGACTGACGCTTGTGGAAGCGATGCGCGCCGGGACGCCGGTCATTGCCACCGATGCCGGGGCCTCGGCCGAAATTCTCGACGGCGGCAAGGCGGGAACGCTGGTCACCGCGGGCGACGCCCCTGCACTCGCCGATACGATCCGCCGCTTCTTCGGAGATCCCCGGCCGTTTCGTGACAAAGTTGCCGTCGCGCAGCAGCGCGTCAGCGCGGTCTATGACATCATCGCCATGCGGCAGACGATCTCCGCCATCGTCGCGAAGGTGGCGTCCGGATGACGGTGACAAGGATGGATACGGCGGATCGGGCGCTGGGGGAAGGCCGGCCGGGTATACCGGGCTGGCTTCTCGCACTGGCGTTCATTGGCGCGTTCGCGCTGGTGGGCATGTTCGCCGGCGGCCTGGGCAGGCCGCTTTTCGTGGTCGGCTGCATCGTCGTGGCGATCCTGGCCTGGCGCCAAGGCATTGCCTCGCATTTCCAGGCGAGCCTCGTGCTCTTTGCCTTCGCGCCGTTCGTCCGGCGCATCATCGACAACGGCGCCGGCTATGACGAGCTCGGGCTGGTGCTGATCGGACCGCTGATGGCGCTGCTCGTGCCCGTCGTCGAGCTGCGCCACATCGTCAACCGCAAGGAAAGCTTCGACAGCCGCCTGGGTCCGCTGGTGCTCGTCTGCGGCTGCATCGTCTATGCCGGCATTCTGTCCCTGCTGCAGGGCAAGATGAACGACACGGCGAGCGGCCTGCTCAAATGGATGACGCCGGTGCTGTACGCGGCGGTGCTGACCCTGCGCGCCGACCGGGACGAGATCCTCGATGCTGCCGTCCGCGCCTTCTTCGTCATCCTGCCGATCACCGGTCTCTACGGCATCCTGCAATATGTCGATCCGCAACCGTGGGACCGCTACTGGATGCAGTTCGCGCCGATCCTCTCCATCGGCGATCCCGTGCCCTACGGTGTGCGGGTGTTCTCGACGATGAACAGTCCGGCGAGCTTTGCCAGTTTCACGGCAGCGGGGCTTCTGCTCGTCGCCTTCCTGCGTACAGGCTGGATCTCGCTCTTTGTCGCCGCACCCTCGATCCTTGCCCTGCTCCTGACGCTTTACCGTACGGCATGGCTGTCGCTGATCCTGGCGCTCATCTTCTGCCTGCTCTTCAGCAGCACGCGCCTGAAGGCGCAGGGGATCGCCATATTCCTGGTCCTGGCGGGCGCCATCGCGGTGACGATACCGCCGTTTTCGGACGTCATCGGCGAGCGCCTGGCGACGCTCGGCCAGGGCAGCCAGGACGGCTCGTTCCAGGAGCGCCTGACGCAATACTATACCCTGTGGATGCTGCCCGACAGCTCGGTCGTCGGCAACGGCTTCACTGTTACCGATGTCGGCTCGGCCGGACAGATGCCGATCGACGGCATGATCATCGCCTGCTGGATAACGATGGGCATCGTCGGCGGGATCCTGTGCCTGTGCAGCTTCGGCTGGGCCATATCGAATGCGGTGACGCGTGCTTTCACGCAGCGCTCGCGTCAGGCAGTGATGATCGGGGCGATGGCCATGGGAAGCCTGCTGCAGATGCCGCTGGCCAATATCAGTGCGGCAGAAGCGGGGTTCCTGTTCTGGAGCTTTGTCGTGCTGATGCCGCGCGCCAACCCCGTCGACGGTCGCGCGCCATGACGAAGACAACAGACAAAGACCAGGACGCGCCTGCCGCAGAGCCTTCGATCAAGAAGGTTGCGGCGAAGCTGTCGAGCGGTGCGCTGTTCAGCAAGAGCCTCGGTTTCGTCCGCGAAGTGTTCATGGCGCATGTGGTCGGTGTCGCAGCTCTGGCCGACAGCTTCCGGAGCTCGATGACGATCATCCTGCTGCCGCTCGCCTTCCTGCAGAACGAGAGCGTGCCGGCAATCCTCATTCCCCGCATGCAGGAGGCCGGGCGCAACGGCGAGGCCGCCCGCCGGCTTGCCGCCATGACCGTCGCTTTGTCGGCGATCGGCGCCCTGCTCATGGTCCTCACCATCATCATCGCCACCCTGCTGGTGGACGCCATGATGGTGGGCGTCTCGGCTGCGGACCAGCAGGAGACGATCTACTTCGTGCGGATCATGGCCTTCTCCATGCCGGCCTCCGTGGCGATCAATTGCCTTGCGGCCGGCGAGATCGCCTTCGGCAAGACGCGCGTCACGAACGCGCGCGCCAGCATGCTCAACATCGGCGTCATGCTCGGCCTCTGCATGCTGGTTTTGACCGGCAAGGGTGAGATGCTGGCCATCGCCTTCACGATGTCGTTCAACGGCCTGGCGATCTGGGCGCTCTGGACCCTGTGGCGCGAGGGAGAGCTGGCGCTCGGACAGCTGAGCGTCGCCGACATCTGGACCGAGACGCACATCTTCCTCAGCCGTCTCGTGCCGTTCCTGCCGCTGCCGGCTGCGGAGCAGACGAGCATCTGGTTGGAGCGCCTGCTGGCGTCCAAGCTGACGACCGGCGCCATCGCTTCGATGGATTATGCCCGGACGCTGACGGACAGCGCGCTGCTGCTCGTCAGCCAGCCCATCGGGCTTGCCGTGCTCTCCGGTGGCGGGGAGGGCAAGATCAAGGAGCAGGCGGAAGCCATCACCCGGTTCGTGGCCATCGTCATGATGCCGGCATCGGCCTTCATCTTCGTCTTCGCGCCCGATATCGTCCGCCTGATCTTCCAGCGCGGCGCCTTCAATGCGCTCGGCGTCGAATTGACCAGCGAGGCCCTGCGCGGCATTTCCATCGGACTGTGGGCCTCGACGCTCGGCTGGATCCTGCTGCGCCTCCTCAACCGCGCCAACCGAAGCACCCTTGCCGCCGGCATCCTTGTCGCTTCCTATCTCGCCAATATCGGCCTCAACGCCGCATCGGCGGCGCTGCAGCACACCCAGACCTACGGGACCTTCTTCCTCGGCCTCGGCGAAACGCTGCGCAGCCTCGTCATGTGCACCGCCGTCATTCTTGCGCTCGGCACGCCGATGTCGCTGTTCCGGCTTCTCGGGCTGGGGCTTCTGCCGGTGGCGCTGATGGCGTTTGCGGGCCGCGAAATCATCGGCCACTTCGACGGAAGCCTGCCGCGTCTCGCCTGCGGCATCGTCGTCTATCTCGTCTCGGTCATGTTTGCCGCAGCACTGCTGGCACCGGGGATCTACGGCAAGATCTACACGTCTCTCGTGTCCAGGAAAGGAACACCGCCTGATGCCTGACATGCTGTCGCCGCCATCCCATTCCCGCTCCATGCTCGCAACGCTCGCCCGGGGCGTCGATGCTCTTCGCAGCCCGCGCGGCTGTTTCTTCACCTTCCACAGGGCCGCCCCGGCCTCCGCGTGGTCGAGCCTGCCGAACCGGAATTTCTATCTGGATCTCGACTTCCTCGACCGGCTGCTCACCCATCTGGCGGAAAGCCATCGCAAGGTGGTGACGATCGAGGAAGGTCTGCGCCTGGCGAAGGACCCCAAGACGCGGGACACCTTCGTCAATTTTTCGATCGACGATTGCTACGAGGACACTTACCACGCCGTCGTTCCGCTGTTCCGCCGGCACGGCGTGCCCGTCACGCTGTTCGTGACGACCGGCATTCCGGACGGGACGCTGCCGATGTGGTGGATCGGTATCGAGGAAACCATACAGCTGCGGGACGTCGTCATTGTCGACGGAAACCGCAGTGAAACGGACACCGAGCAGAAGAAAATGGCCTTGTTCCAGGCGTTGCAGAACCGCTGGAGCGGCCGCGAGGCCTTTGTTCACTACGCACGGTTCTGCCGGGAAAACGACGTCGATGCCGAAGCCTTGCATTGGCGGCATGCGATCACCTGGGACATGCTGACGGAGCTGGCACGGGATCCGCTGGTGGAGATCGGTTCCCACACCCTGTCCCACCCCCGGGTTTCCGAGCTTTCGCCGGAGGAGGCGCGGCAGGAGCTTGCCGAGAGCCGCATACGCCTGCGCGAGAAGCTCGGCGTTCCCGTCGCCCATTTCGCCTTCCCCTATGGGCGGGTCAACGATTGTGGCCCGCGCGATTTCGATCTGGCGCGTGCCTCCGGCTACGACAGCGTGGCGACGACCACGAAGGGCGTGCTCAAGGCGGGAAGCGTGCCCTACGCCTACCCGCGCGTCACCCTCAACGGCGCCCATCGCAATCTCGTCATGCCGGAGCTGCACATTGCCGGCGCGTCCGCTGCCGCCGCGAGGATCATGGGCCGTGTCTAAAGAGAAGCTGAGGGTCATCTCCATCGCTCATACGGGCGTATCCCGTGCGGCGGGACGCCTGCGCTATGCGCCGTTCGAGGGGCGAAGCGATCTCGACGTGCACCTGGTCGTGCCGAGCCGCTGGAAGCAGTTCGGACGCAGCATGACGGCCGATCCCGGAGGCGACCCGGGCGTGACGACGCATGTCCTGCCCATCCTCTTTCCCCATGCCGGCCCGTTCAGCTGGTACCTGCACGTCTATCGCGGCCTCGGCCGCCTCATCCGGGAGACGCGCCCGCATGTGATCCACCTCTGGGAAGAGCCCTGGAGCTTCATCGCACTGCAGGCACGGCTGCTGAAGGGCGATGCGGCGCTGGTCCTGGAGGTCGACCAGAATATCCTCAAGCGGCTGCCGCCTCCCTTCGAGACCATCCGCAAGGATGTGCTCGGCCATACCGCGCACCTCCTGTCGCGCAGCAGCGATGCCACCATGGTGGCGCAGGCACGCGGCTATCGCGGGCCGGTCAGCATGATCGGCTACGGCGTTGACGAGGACGTTTTCAGGCCGGTTCGCAAAGACCGCGAGAGTTCGGCAGGGACGCCGCTGGTGCTCGGCTATGTCGGTCGCCTCATCGAGGAAAAGGGCATCCACGATGTCCTGGATGCGATGGCCCTGACGAAGGCGCCCGTAACCCTGAAGCTGATGGGCGAGGGGCCTTTCGAAGGCCCGTTGCGCGAGCGGGCGGCAAGGCTCGGCCTCGCCGATCGCCTGACCATCCGCCCCTGGGACAGGCCGGAGGGGGTCGCGGACTTCATCCGTTCGCTCGATGCGCTGGTGCTCCTGACGCATCTGACGCCGACCGTGAAAGAACAGTTCGGCCGGGTCATCATCGAGGCCCAGAGCTGCGGCGTTCCCGTCATCGGCGCGCGGTCAGGCGCCATTCCCGATGTCGTCGGAAAAGGCGGCTGGATCGTGCCGGAGCGGGATCCCGGTGCCGTTGCCGCGCTGGTCACGCATCTTTACGATAACCCGGGCGAACGGTCGGAAAAGGCCGCGGCGGGCATCGAAAACGTCCGCACCTTCTTCACCTATACTGCCATTGCCGACCAGCTGCAGGCCGCCTGGAAGGCCGCGGCAGCTGCCAGGGGTCACGTCTGACGCCGTCAGCGGGTGACAAGCGCCATGTAGGTCTCGCCGCCGGGGAGCGCTTCGAAGACGTAACTGTCGCTGGTAACGTCGTGCACTTCGCGCAGACCGTCCCATCCCCAGAGTTCGATCTTGCGCGCCCCCTGCGGCATGTCGATCTTCCAGCGACCGCCGGAAATATCGGTCCAACCGCGCAGATTATGCCAGACGAAGAGGTCGGACTTCGGCCCGGCGAGATGCATCGTGCCGCTGTGAAAGGGATCGGACGCGACGATGGTCATGTCGCCGGCGATGCTGAGGACCCGCTGCATCACCTTCGACCGCTCTTCCGGGCGCCAGGGATTTTCGCTGGCGGCCATCGCATAGCCGACACCGTCGACGCGCGCGGTATCGCCGATGGCCCAGGGAAATGCAAGGACGGTCACCGGCTGGCCCTTGGCACCGACGACGCCGAGATTGTCCCAGAAGGCGGTCAGAAAGAGTTTTGCCGAGAGCTTCTCGTCCGCCCAGCCTTCGGTGCGGGAGATGTTGAATTCCGTCGCGTAGAAATTGATGTCGCGTTTCAGGCCCATCGTCGACTTGACCCTGTCGAAGCAGGTCTGCGCCGAGAACTGGCGTCCCTCCGTGAGCGGGTACCAGCGGTCGTTGTAGTAGGTGTGGAGGTCGATACCGTCCAGTCGGCCGGATTCGAGCAGGTCGGCAATGGCCGGACCATAGCCGCGAAGGGTTGCGTCGCCATCTATGTTGCAGGCGGCAAATCCGGCGGGAACGACCTTGAGGGCAGGGTCTATGGAATGGATGCCGTCGGCCAGACCGGCCAGCGCATCGTGATAGTCCTTTTTGGGGATGGTGTTCTGGACATCGGGCTCGTTGATGGCGGCAAAGATCTTTGCCCCGAAATCCTTGATCCCGTGTTCGCGACCCCAATCGCCGTTGGGGCGAAACCGGCGCGCATATTCGACGCCGGCGCGGAACCAGTCCCGGTAGGAGCCGACCGGCTGCGGCGGATCGAGGAACTGGTAGCTGCCCTCATATTCGAACAGCATGACAGGCGTGATGCCCTTCCCATAGGCTTCCATCATCGCCGCATCGAAATCATGCGGGGTGGGCACGCGCCCGAGATCGCGCCAGCCATAGGAGTTCATCCGTCCGAGGCGCGCGCCGACGGCATGCAGGCCCTCGTAGAGCGGGGCCGTGGGCGCGCCCGTCAGGTGGGTGACGATATTGCCGCTTCCCGTGCGCCAACGCAGCGTAGTCTCGGCGGCAGCTGTCGGGCCGACGGCCAGCAGCAGGCAGAGAGCAAGGATGCCCGCCTGGCATAGGAAAGGCCGTCCTGTCAGGTTCATGCGTATTTCTCCCGGAGCACGTCTTCGGCGAGGTCCACGTATCGCCGGCTGATCTCATGCCAGCTGTAGCTGTCCGCCGTGGCAATTGCACCTGCCTTGAGTGTATCAAGACCGGTTTTGCTCGAAAAAACCATGGCCAGCTTGTTTGCGATATCGTCCCGGTCACGAACGATGCCGTAGCCGTTGACGCCGTCTTTCAGATACTCCTCGATGCCGCCGACGCGGGTGGCGAGCACAGGCACGCCACAGGCCATCGCCTCCATGCAGACGAGCGAGAATGTCTCGTAAGCGGTCGGGAGCACGAAGGCATCGGCTGCGGGATAGATGCGCTCCATGTCCCGGCGTTCGCCGGCAAAGACGATGCGGGACGCGAGCGCGCCTGCCATGGCGACATAGGGCTTGCGGTTGTCCGAGCCGACGACGAGAAGCCACAGCGTCGGGTCGTTCAGCGTCTGCATGGCCTCTATGACATAGGCGAGGCCCTTCCGGCTGAATTCGTGGCCGACGAAGAGCAACAACTTCGCATCGTCCGGAATGCCGAACTCTGCGCGCACCGACCGCCCGCCCTGCGGCTCGACCTTGAACTTCGACAGGTCGATCCCGTTCGGAATGATGGCGATCCGGTCCGGCGGCACGTGGTAATTGTCCATCAGCTCGTGCTTGACCCGATCGGAGACCGCGACGTAGCGCCGATAGCGGAGACCGCCGATCATCAGCCGGTCGCGGACGGCGACCCAGGCATGAAGAGGGTTGAGGAGCCAGCCCCATTGCCCGGCGCGCCGCTTTTCCTTCAGGTTCTCGGCATTGACGGCGTGCACGACGAGGATGTCGCCGTAGAAGGTGTCGCCATGGCTGATAAGCACGGTATTCTTCTTCGGCAGCCGTGCGAAATTGGCGGCGATGGTGAAAATGGGCACGACCACCATTCGCCCGATGTGGCGGAACAGTCCCCGCTTCGGCAGGCGCGCTAGCCAGGGAACGAGAGGCCGCAGCTTCACGTTCCGGGGTGGAAATTGCGGCGTCGTCGACGCCAGGACAGAGTTCACCTGCCCGAGCCGTCCGAAGGCGATCGAGAGATCCCACGCGACCCGCTCGGCACCGCCAACGGTGTTGAATTCCTGGATGATCTGAATGATTTCGAAGCTCATGGGCGGCCATTGCCTGTGTTCTGTCAAAGCGGTGCTTTGGAGGAAGTATTAAAAGGCATCGCTAATCCATTAACCTTTACAGATCGAGAGTCGAGTTCTTAAGTTGTTGATGGTTAATTGCAATTAGAATGACCGAGATGATACATATACGTAATGCAAAGGGTTCTTCAGGCTCCGTGCGTGCCCCGCGGTGCGGCATGGATGTGCAATTTCGAGACACGTCGAAGCCGCGCCCAGGGCTTGTGTCTCCGACTGGCAAGCCGCCTCCGTCCGGACGTCGGAGGCCTGAGGGCAACATCACAAAATCTTGATCAAAACCGGCCTTCCGGGACGAAAGACCATACCCGCCGGTTCGGGTTAGGGTAGTCTGCCGGTTCCGGCTGCAAGCGCGCGGGCTTTAAGTCATGCCGCGTGTCGACAGACGAGGATGCAACTGTCGGCGTTGTCAGTGGTTGAGGTGGTGAGGAGTGAGCGGGCGGATTACCGCCGTCGCTCGAACAGGGAGAAGACAATGGAATACAGGCAACTCGGCCGTTCAGGCCTCAAGGTTTCGACGATCACGATGGGCACGATGACCTTCGGCGGTGTCGGCTGGGCAAAGACCGTCGGCGACCTCGGCGTCAACGAAGCACGTCGCCTCGTCGATATCTGTGTCGATGCGGGCGTCAATCTCATCGACACGGCGGATGCCTATTCTCAAGGTGTCTGCGAGGAGATCCTCGGCGAGATCATCGGCGGACCCCGCAAGAACGACGTGCTGGTCGCAACGAAAGTACGCTTCCCCATGGGCGACGGCCCCAACAGCAGCGGCCTGTCGCGACAGCACCTTATCGCTGGCTGCGAAGCCAGTCTGCGGCGCATGAAGACCGATGTCATCGACCTCTACCAGGTCCACGAATGGGACGGGACGACGCCGATCGAGGAGACCATGGAGGCCCTCGATACGCTCGTGCGCCAGGGCAAGGTGCGCTATATCGGCTGCTCCAATTTCTCCGGCTGGCACATCATGAAGGCGCTGGGGGCTGCCGAGCGCGACCGCTACCAGCGGTTCGTCAGCCAACAGATCCACTATACGCTGGAAAGCCGCGACGCCGAAAACGAGCTGATCCCGATCAGCATCGACCAGGGTCTCGGAATCCTGATCTGGAGCCCGATTGCCGGCGGTCTGCTCTCCGGAAAGCACCGCCGCAACCAGGCGGCGCCCGAAGGCACACGCCAGTTTGCCGGCTGGACCGAGCCGCCGATCCGCGACGAAGACCGTCTCTGGAACATCGTCGATGCGCTGGTCGAGATCGGCGAAGGACGCGGCGTGTCGGCGGCACAGGTGGCGCTTGCCTGGCTGATCGGCCGCAAGGGCGTGACCTCCGTCATCATCGGCGGACGCACGGAAGCGCAGTTCAAGGACAACCTTGCCTCAGCCGACCTGAAACTCACGGACGATGAACGGGCAAGGCTCGACAAGGTCAGCCAGCCCTGGCTGCAATATCCCTACTGGCACCAGAAGAACACCGCGACCGACCGCCTGAGCGAAGCCGATCTCAGCCTGATCGCGCCCTATCTGAAGAACGCATGATGATCTCCCGATAGCGCACGCCTGCTTGCGCTATCGGGATTGCCCCTCAGACGCTCTCTTCGAGACGGACCAGATGCCCGGCAGAAACTTCGCGGTATCGCCGCTGTGGCGGCTCGTAGCCGACCGGGCGAACAGGACTTTTGAGTTCGTCGGTCGATACATCCCGTTTGATACCCCTACGGGATGGATCAGGCACTGGAACCGCCGCGATCAGTTTGCGCGTATAGGGGTGCTGCGGATTTTCGAACACTGCGGCACGCGGCCCTATCTCCACGATCTCCCCCAAGTACATGACGGCGACCCGGTGGCTGACACGCTCGACCACGGCCATGTCGTGCGAGATGAACAGGAAGGCCAAGTGCAGGCTCTGCTGCAGGTCCATCAGCAGATTGCAGACCTGCGCCTTGATCGAGACATCCAGTGCAGAAACGCTCTCGTCGGCGACGATCACCTTCGGGTCTAGCGCCAGTGCGCGGGCGATGCAGATCCGCTGGCGCTGGCCGCCGGAAAACTCGTGCGGGTAGCGGCTCATCATGTCGGCCTTCAGGCCGACGCGCTCCAGCAGATCGGCCGCCTTGTCGCGAGCCTGCGCGCGGGTGCCCAGGCGGTGCTCGATCACAGGCTCGGCAACGGCAAAGCCGATGGTCAATCGGGGATTGAGGCTGGCGAAGGGGTCCTGGAAGATCATCTGGATGCTGCGGCGCATCTGCCGTAGCGCCATCGAATCCAGCTTCATCACGTCGTAGCCGTCGAGATGCACCTGCCCGGCGTCGGGTTCGATGAGGCGCATGATGGAGCGTCCGGTGGTCGACTTCCCGCAGCCGCTTTCTCCAACGAGGGACAGCGTCTCGCCCTGGAAAAGATCGAAGGACACGTTTTCCACCGCATGGATGGCGCCGGTCTTTCGCCCCAGCATGCCGCCCCGGATATCGAAACGGGTGGTGAGGTTCTTGACGTCGAGGATCGGCGTCTTGCGGCGGTCTACCGTCTCGGCAACTTCCACCGGTTGCTGCAGCAGACCGGTCGCCGCGTCGACGACGGGAAAGCGCAACGGCCATGCCTTGTTGGCCATGGAGCCCAAGCGTGGGACGGCGGACAAAAGGGCCCGCGTATAGGGATGCTTGCCGCGATGGAAAATATCGTCGGTCGCGCCGCTCTCGACCGCTTCGCCGCGATACATGACGATGGTGCGATCGGAGATTTCGGCAACGACGCCCATGTCATGGGTGATGAAGAGGACGGACATGCCTTCCTCCTCCTGCAGGATCTTGATGAGGTCGAGGATCTGGCCCTGGATCGTCACGTCGAGCGCGGTGGTGGGCTCGTCGGCGATCAGCAGCTTCGGCCTCGAGGCCAGCGCCATGGCAATCATCACCCGCTGGCGCATGCCGCCCGAAAACTGGTGGGGATATTCATTGAAGCGCGAGGCGGCATTGGGAATACGCACCTTCTCGAGCAGGCGAATGGTCTCGGCCTTCGCCTCCGCTTTCGAGATGTCGCCGTGGCAGGTCAGCGCTTCCGAAATCTGCCGGCCGATGGTGAAGATCGGATTGAGCGAGGTCATCGGTTCCTGGAAGATCATCGCGACGTCCTTGCCGCGAACCCTCCTCATCTCCTGGTCCGACAGCGAAAGCACGTCGCGTCCGCCGAGCAGGATACTGCCCTCGATCCGGCTGCTGTTTGCGGCGAGCAGGCGCATGATCGACAGCGAGGTCACGCTCTTGCCGGACCCGCTCTCGCCGACGATCGCCACGGTTTCGCCGGGCATCACATCGAAGGAGATGTCGCGGACGACCGGACGCCACTGGCCATCGACGCGGAACGATGTGGTCAGATGGGAGACCGAAAGCACCGGGGCTGCTCCGGTCCTTGTCTTCTCAGCGGCTGTGTCGGTCATGAATTACCTCGATATCTGCAATGGCCTGACGGCCGATCTTCAAGCGGTTTTCGGCGAGGTGGCGAAAGAAGCCGATGATCGCCCGGCAGACGTCCGCTCTGCTTCCATGCGCGCGATTTCCGCATCGATTTGGCTTCTGTCGATCATGCCGCTCGGGTTTTGCCGGGTTGGCGTGGTCTCTGCGACCGGCAGATAGCGCTCCTGCGCCACCGCATAGAGGCGCCGCAGCTCGGTCAGAGGTTCGGCATGGTCGTCGACGCGGATGTTGAGCCAGGCGTAGTCCTGGTCTCTGTAGATCACCAGCGCTGCGGACTGCCGCCCACGCTTGTCGCCGCCGGCATCCTCACCGGCCTGCATCGCTTCCAGCAGCCGTTCGGCCAGCGGCATTCCCGCCGTCTGCTTGAATGTCTCGAGGGTTCTGGCGATCACTTGCGGCCCGGACAGCATGTTGCCGGCAACAGAGACGTTCTCGTCGACGAGATGACCGGCCCAGTCGATGCACTTGCCCCCCGTAAAGGCGGCGTTGCGGCCTTGGCCATCGATCAGATGCAACTGACGCTGCTCGTGGCCGTCGTCGCGGTTCGTCAGCGCTGCGATGGTCTGTTGCGGCG
>CAZZZI010000055.1:0-22476 GCA_964658415.1 uncultured Sphingomonas sp.
GTCCCACATGACCATCCTGCAGAACGTCATCGAGGGACCGATCCACGTGCTGAAGCGACCCAGGGCCGAGGCCATCGCAGAGGCCGAGGCGCTGCTCGAAAAGGTCGGCATAGCGGACAAGCGACATGCCTATCCGGCCCATCTATCGGGCGGGCAGCAGCAGCGCGCGGCCATTGCCCGCGCGCTGGCGATGAAGCCGAAGGTCATGCTGTTCGACGAGCCGACGTCTGCGCTCGACCCGGAGCTGGTCGGCGAGGTGCTGCGCGTCATGCGGGCGTTGGCCGAGGAGGGTATGACCATGCTGGTCGTCACCCACGAGATGAGCTTTGCCCGCAACGTCTCCAACCGTGTCGTCTTCATGCGCGAAGGGCTGATCGACAGTTCGGGCACCCCGGACGAGATGTTCGGCGGTGGCGGCTCGCCGGCGTTCCGGCAGTTCATCGGACATTTTGGAAGCTGAGCCCATGACCGTCACTCTCGAAACGACACTTGGCTGGCGCGCCATCGCCGACGTCGCCGGCGGCCAGACCCTGTCGCTTTCGCCCGCCGTCTGGGAGCGCATCGACAATGCCAGCCGGATCGTTGCCCGCATCGTCGAAACAGGCCAGCGGGCCTACGGCATCAACACCGGCGTCGGTGCCCTGTCCGACACCGTGGTCGACCTCCAATCCCAGAGCAAGCTGTCGCGCAACATCGTCCTCAGCCACGCCTGCGGTGTCGGACCGCTGCTCGGCCCCCGCGAGGTCAGGGCGATCATCGCCGCTGAGATTGCCAATTTCAGCCACGGCTATTCCGGCGTCCGCCGCGAAATCGTCGCGCATCTCCTGATGTTCCTGGAAAAGGACTGTGTCCCCGATGTCCCCTCGAAGGGCTCGGCCGGTTACCTCACCCACAATGCTCATACTGCCCTGGTGCTGATCGGCGAAGGCACGGCCCGCGTTGCCGGCCAGCCAATGACCGGCCGGCAGGCGCTCGATGCCATCGGCCTTTCGCCGGTGGTGCTCGGCGCCAAGGAGGGCCTCAGCCTCGTCAACGGCACGGCCTGCGCCACCGGCCTCTCCTGCGTGGCACTCGCCCGGGCCGAAGGGCTGCTCGACTGGGCCGATGCCATCGCCGCCTTGACGCTTGAAGCCGCCGGCGGGCAGATGGCAGCCTTCGACGAAGCCGTGCTGGCCTTAAAAGTTTCGCCCGGCGTCGCCCATGTCGGCGCCTCCCTGCGCCGCCGGCTTCAAGGCAGCGGCCTGATCGCCGCAGCGCTTGGCAAGCGGACCCAGGATGCTCTCAGCCTGCGGGCCATTCCGCACGCCCATGGGGCTGCCCGCGACGTCTTCGACAATTCCGCCCGCGCGGTCGACCGGGAGCTCGCCTCCGTGACCGACAACCCGGCGGTCCACGGCACCCCGGATCATCCGGTCGTCTCCTCCGAGGCCCATGCCGTATCGCCGGCGCTGGGGCAGGCGGCCGACAGCCTGGCCATCGCAATTGCCCAGATCGGCGCGATGAGCGAGCGGCGCATGGACCGGCTGGTCAATCCGCTCGTAAGCGGCCTGCCGCCCTTTCTCGCCAGCGATGCCGGCAGCCATTCGGGCTTCATGATCGCCCAATATACCGCCGCTGCCCTTGCCAACGACAACCGCCGGCTGGCCGCCCCCGCCAGCACCGACGGCGGCCTTACCTCGGCGCTGCAGGAAGATTTCCTCGCCCATCCGACGGCTGCCGCCAACAAGCTGCTCGGTGTCCTCGACAATGCCGAGTACATCCTCGCCATCGAGCTGATGGCAGCCGCACAGGCGCACGACCTGCTGGCCCCGTCCGCATCGCGGGCAGGGGGCACCGAGGCGATTTACCGGCTTGTCCGCAGTCGCATTGCGCACTATGCCGACGACCGGCCGCTCGGTGGCGACATCGAGGCCGTGCGGTCGCTGATCCGCGACCTCGCGCCGCCGCAACCTTGAAATCGGGACTCTTTAAATGACACCGCAATTCGACGTCGCCGTCATCGGCCTCGGCGCCATGGGCAGCGCAGCGCTCTCGCATCTGGCGGCACGCGGCGCCAAGGTCATCGGCATCGACGCCTACTATCCGGCCCACAGCCTCGGATCGTCCCATGGCGACAGCCGTCTCATCCGGCTCGGCTATTTCGAGGACCCGTCCTATGTGCCGCTGCTGAAGCGCGCCTATGCCAACTGGCGGTCGCTGGAAGCGCGGCTGCGCAGCGAAATCCTGACGATCACCGGCGTATTGCAGATCGGCGCGCCCGACAGCACCATCGTGACAGGCACCCGCGCCTCCTGCGCGCTGCACGATCTGACTTACGAGGAACTGGACCAGGCCGAGGCGAAGTCGCGGTTCCCGGTCTTCTCGCTCGACGCCGACGAAGTCGCGCTGCTCGATCCGCAAGGGGGCTACATCCGGCCGGAGACGGCGGTGATGGGCTATCTCAAGCTGGCTGCCGAGGACGGCGCGACGCTGCATTTCGGCGAGAAAATAACCGCCATCGAGCCCGACGATACAGGCGTGACGATCGCTTCGGCCACGGCGCGCTATCGGGCGAAAAAGGTGATCGTCGCCACCGGATCGTGGATCGCCGAACTGGTGCCGCAACTGAAAGAGCATGCCGTGCCGATCCGCCAGGTGGTCGCCTGGTACCAGCCGCGCGACGGCTTCCTCACCCAGCCCCAGCGCATGCCGGCCTTCCTGCGCGACGAGGGCAAGGACGATACCTATTTCGGCTTTCCGGCCATCGGCGTCGATGGCGTCAAGATCGGTCGTCACGCCCATTTCCGCGAGCCGATCGATCCGAACGCGCCCAATCCGCCGGTCAACGACGCCGACACCGCACTGCTCGACGCCTTCATGGCCAAGCGGCTGCCCGACGCCAACGGCCTGCGTGTCAACGCCATCACCTGCCGCTATACCATGCTGCCGAGCGAAGACTTCCTGATCGACCTGATGCCCGGCGATCCGCGCGTCGTCGTCGCCTCGCCCTGTTCGGGCCACGGTTTCAAGTTCACCTGCGTCATCGGCGAGATCCTCGCCGACCTGGCGCTGGACGGCGCGACGCCACTACCGATCGGCGCCTTCTCGTTCAACGCGATGGAGCGGTTTATCGCAACCAAAATCAAGGCACCGGTCTGAGCAGCCACGCCGGGCTATTTCTGCACGGCGTCGATTTTCTCCGCGAGCCAGGCCTTGATCAGCGACTGGTAAGGCACGTCGCGCTTGTTCGCGGCAATCTTGATGCGTTCCAGCAGCCCGTTCGGAAGCCGCAGGGAAATCGATGTCGTTGACGGCTTCAGATTGGGAAGCCTCACCGACTGCGCCTGGCTCCAGTCGAGATGAACGGCGGAATCTGTTGCTTCCCAGAATGCCCGTTCTTCCGCCTCGTTCTGGAACGTCGGGATTGGCTTAGTGGGCTTGTTCATACGAGGATCGCTCCTTTCGGCTCATGTCACGGGACATGAGCCTCGTCAGCTTATCACAAGGATAGGTCCGTTTGCATCCGGGGGTCTCCGGCTCATCGTAGCGTTCCGCCGGCCCGGATGATAGATTATCGTCATCAATGGAAGTCGTCGCGATTGCCCATCAGCGGCAGGCTTCACCGGACATCGATACAAGAATAGGGGAACATCGGCATGAACGACGAAATCGCCGGACTGCTGCAGGCAAGCCCCAGGAAATTCCTCGACCTTCCCGCCGCCACCGCGCCCAAGGCCGGTGCGGTCGCCATCTTCGGCGCCGTGCACGGCACGCCCTATCCGGACGGGAGCCCGGAAGACGGCGGCGAGACGGGCCCGGATGCGGTGCGCCGGGCGGTGACGGCGGCTTGCGTCCACATCGATCACTGGGACTTCGATTTCGCCGGGCCGCTCCTCAACAACGGGGCGCTCGAGGTCCTCGACCTCGGCGACGTCGTTACCGATCCTTGCAATGCGGCGACGAACCGTGACAACATCGAGCGCGTCACCCGCGCCATCGTTGCCGCCGGTGCCACGCCGGTGCTGATCGGCGGCGACGACTCCGTCGCCATCCCGTTCATGCGCGGGCTGGCGCTGGCAGGCCCGCTGCATCTGCTGCAGATCGACGCCCATATCGACTGGCGCGACAGCATCGGCAGCGAGACGCTCGGCTATTCCAGCACGATGCGCCGTGCCTCGGAACTGCCGTTCGTCGCGTCGATGACGCAGGTCGGGATCCGCGCCGTCGGCAGTGCCCGACGTCAGGACGTCGAGGCGGCAATCGCCTGGGGCTCGCGGCTGGTGACGGTATCGGAAACCCGCCGGCGCGGCATCGATGCGGTGATCGACGCCATCCCCCGTGACGGCGCGGTGCTCATCCATGTCGACTGCGATGCGATGGATCCCGGCACCTGTCCCGGCGTCAACGCGATATCGCCGGGCGGCTTTTCCTTCGACGAAATGACGGCGCTGATTGCAAGGGCGCTCGACGGTCGGCGTCTGGCGGGCTTCTCCATTGTCGAGTTCCAGCCGAAGAACGACCTCCACGATATCTCGGCCACCGTTGTCGGACGGCTCGTCTGCCATGTGCTCGGCCATCTGGCGCGGGGCGATAAGCTGTCGGTCTGATAGATGCTCTTCTGTTGTCGCTCCGGCGGCATCGGACGGTGCCGGCCGGCACGATGCTACCAGCGCAGGCGGAACTGACCGACCAAAGCGCCCGCAATCCCGCTCAGCAGGACGCCGGAGGTGTACCAGATGGCAATGAACGGCATGCCGTTTTCGACGCAGGCCCAAGAATAGACCCAGCCGCCGGTTGCGCCTGCGCAGGCGCCGGCGACGAAACCGGCAAGACCCGGGTTCATCGGTGCCCCGCGGCGGAGGAACCACATGTTGGCAAAAAAGGCCGGAAGGCCGAACAGGGCGATCAGAAACGGGCAGATCAGCGCCGAAAAGCCGAAAATCAGACCCGGATAGGCGGTCGTCGGCGATTGTGCAAGTTGGACTATTGCGAGGATCGCGACGACACCGATGGCGGCCAACGCGACGCGCGTGGTCTGCTTCAGCGAACCATCCGGGCGCGCCACGTGCTCAAGGGCAACGATCGCCGCAGTCATCATCATCGCCATGTACAAGAACTTCACCCAGAATGCAGCCTCGGTGACATGATGCTGGTGCTGGCGAAAGGCCAGCGATGCCAGCAGAACCAGTGTGGCGCCGACAAGGCCGACACCGAACGCCGTGGCAAGACGCAGCCGCAGCGCGTGTTGGCGCACCGGCGTCAGGTCTCGTGCGAGATCGTCTATGAGATCATCTGTCTTTGTCATTGGCATAACCCAGCGTGCGTCCCAGCGCCCGTATCCCCCGATGGATGCTGACGCGAACCATAATTTCCGACTGTCCCGTCTCGATCGCTGCCTCGGCCGTGCTTTTTCCGGTGATTTTCACTTGCCGGACAAGTTCCCGCTGCTTCAGTGGCAGTTGGGCCAGCAACCGTTCGATATCGAGATGGGCAAACAATGCTTCCTCCCGAAACTCCGCCGCAATCTCCTCATCGAACGCAATCTCGACACCGCTCTTTCTTCCATTGGCGCGAAAATGATCGATCAGCTTGTACTTGGCGATGCTGAACAACCATGCGGTAAAGGGCCTTTCGCGATCATAGGTGATCCGCCGGCTGTGAACCGCCAGCAGAACCTCCTGGACAAGATCCTCGGCATCCTGCCCACGGCTCGTTCCAAGCCTTTTCCGGTAGAACTTGACAAGCACGTCGCGAAGCAAGGACAGCAGACGCCGGTACGCGACTTCATCGCCGTCCAGCGACAGAAGCATCAAACTCTTCAGCACCTGTTCCGATACGATTTCAGTCATCTACACGCAGTCATTCGCCAATCCGCAGGACTTGTTACAAGTCGAGTGGTCTTTCTTTTTCGCCGGTGATCGGATCACAACGATGTGATCGCTGTAACGCTTCTGCAATATCCCCGAATGAGCAGGTAGAAAATGGCGATCGGCGCTTCCTAGATCCAAAGCTGGACTGGCAGAACGGTCGGTATTTTCCAATGCAGCCTCATGATGACCCTCGGCCTTGGCGGCCGGGTCTAACATCCCATACCAGTCTATGGAAGAAATGGAGAGCCAAATGTCCCTATCTCAGGTAAAGAAGGTCGTCCTAGCGCTTGGGTTTAGCGTTCTGGCAGTCGTTTCCGCGCATGCAGCCGAGAAGGCGCGCGTTCGTGGCGTGGTGGAAAGCCTCAACGGCGACACGCTGAAAGTCAAATCGCGCGAGGGCAAGGACGTGACGATTATGCTCAAGCCCGGCTGGGCCGTCACCGGCGTCGTCAAGGCCGCGATCACCGACATCAAGCCTGGCGATTTCGTCGGCATCGCCTCCGAGCCCACCGCCAGCGGCACCAACGGCGCGCTCGAAGTGCTGATCTTCCCGGCGGCCATGAAGGGCACCGGCGAAGGCGACTACGGCTGGGACCTGAAGCCGAAGAGCTCGATGACCAACGCAACGGTTGCAAGCGCAGTCACTTCGGTCAACGGCCCGACCCTGTCGCTCACCTACAAGGGTGGCGAGAAGAAGATCTCGATCCCGAACGGCACGCCGATCGTCACCCTCGGTGCCGCCACCAAGGCGGACATCAAGGCCGGGGCGGGCGTGATCATCAACGGCAGCGACATGGGCGACAACATGGTTGAATCCGATCGCGTCCTGGTCGGCATCGACGGCGTCGTTCCGCCCATGTAATCCGGCGCTGATCTGCCGCGTAGACACCCGGCTGCCGAGCGTGGCCGGGTATTTCCTTCGGCAGGCCACGCGCCGCCGCCCCACACTCGCAGACGCTTCAATCGGCACCGCAAGAGGAACATACATGGCCAGCATCGAAGACATCGGCGTCGCGCCATCGGGGCCGGCCAAAATCTCCATCAGGCGCCACTCGCTGGTCACCCGGCTTACCCATTGGATCAACGTCCTCTGTCTGACGCTGCTCTTGATGAGCGGCATGCAGATCTTCAACGCCCATCCGCAGCTTCACTGGGGGCAATACGGCGCCGTCGAGGACCCATCCTGGTTCGAGATCGCGAGCCGCGAGGACGGCGACAGCATCGTCGGCACCACGCGCATCGGCAGCCTGACGCTGACGACCACGGGCCTGCTCGGCGCGTCCAGGGTCGATGGCGAGATGACATCGCGGGCTTTCCCGGCCTGGGCGACCATTCCGAGTTTCCAGGATCTCGCAACCGGCCGCCGCTGGCACTTCTTCTTCGCGTGGCTGTTCGTCATAAACGGGTTGCTCTACGTTCTCTACGGCATCATCGGCGGCCATTTCCGCCGCGATCTCGCACCGACCGCCCACGATGTCGCGCCGCGCAACGTCTGGCAGGAGATCAAGGACCATGCCCGGCTGCGCTTTCCCAAGGGCGAGAAGGCGCGCCGCTACAATGCGCTGCAGAAGCTGACCTATATCCTCGTCCTCTTCGTCCTGCTGCCGCTGATGATCGGCTCGGGGCTCACCATGTCGCCGGCGATGGATGCGGGCTATCCGTTCCTCCTCGATATCTTCGGCGGCCGCCAATCGGCGCGTGGCATCCACTTCATCGTTGCCTGGAGCCTGGTGCTGTTCGTCGTCGTCCACGTGGTCATGGTCATCCTCTCCGGCTTCTGGAACAACATGCGCTCGATGGTGACAGGCCGCTATGCGATTTCCGAGGAGACGAAACCATGAGCCGGATACTCTCCCGTCGTCGCTTCCTGATCGGCTCGGCCGCAGGCCTTGGCGCCATCGGCCTCACCGGCTGCGACGATGTCGCCAGCAACCAGCATGTGCAGAAGGTGCTGGCCCTGGCTGAAAAGCTGACCATGGGCAGCCAGCGCTTGCTGGTGTCGAAACAGGCGCTCGCCCGTGAATTCACCGAGGCGGAGATCTCGCCGAGCTTCCACCCGAACGGCTCGACCCAGCCGAACAGCCCGGACTATGTGCGGATGAGCGAGACCGGCTTCGTCGACTGGCGCCTGAAGATCGACGGCATGGTCAACCAGCCGATGGAATTCTCGCTGGCCGACCTCAAGAAGCTGCCGTCGCGCACCCAGATCACCCGCCACGACTGCGTCGAGGGCTGGAGCGCCATCGGCAAATGGCAGGGCGTGCCGCTCGGCTTGCTCCTGCAGAGTGCCGGCCTGAAGCCGGGCGCGCGCTATGCGGTGTTCCATTGTGCCGACGAACTCGAGCAGACGCTCGACGGCAGCGGCGTCTACTACGAGAGCATCGATCTCGTCGACGCCTTCCATCCGCAATCGATTCTCGCCTATTCGCTGAACGGCAAGGACCTGGAAGTCGAGCACGGCGCGCCGCTGCGCCTGCGGGTCGAGCGCCATCTCGGCTACAAGCACGCGAAATACCTCATGCGCATCGAGATCCGCGACCGGTTCGACGATCTCTGGGGCGGCAAGGGCGGGTTCTGGGAGGATCGGGGCTATGAGTGGTATGCTGGCATCTGAGCCAAAACCGCAGCGCTGGGGCGCCCGCATCCCGCTTGCCGTGATCTATGCGATCGCCGGCGTATTTCATCTCGCCATCCCGGACGTGTTTGCCAAGATCACGCCCGCCTGGGTGCCGATGCCGCACGAGGTCATCCTCGTCACCGGGATCTGCGAACTCGCAGGCGCCGCAGCGCTGCTGACCGGCCGCCTGCGATCCGCCGCCGGCATCGCACTCGCGGCCTACGCCGTCTGCGTCTACCCCGCCAACATCAAACACGCCATCGACAGCCTGTCGGGCCCCGGAACGCCCGAGCTCGGCTGGTGGTACCACGCCCCGAGGCTTGCCTTGCAGCCGGTTCTGGTGTGGTGGGCGCTGTATGCGGGTGGGGTGGTGACGTGGCCGTTTGCTGGACGGAGGGCGTAAGGCACGGCCCTAACACGCGCGCCTGGGAAAAGAATATCTACACGTTCCTAATGGCATGGGCGGCTCGCATTTTTTTATCAAGTCCTTGAAGAAATGCGCAAATGCTGCGCGGCGCACTCGCGATGACCGTGCTAATCATTGCGCTTATGAAGAGCACAACGGAACAGGACTATCGCCGGCGCATTGCCCGAGTGATCGAGACAATCCTTGCGGATACAGGCGCCTCCCATACGGTGGAGAGCTTGGCCGCTGTAGCGCATTTCTCGCCTTTCCACTTCCACCGACTGTACCGCGCATTCACGGGTGAGAGCGTTGCCGTTACGGTGCGGCGCATGCGCCTTGCAAAGGCAGCTGTAAGCCTGACGAATTCATCGGCTTCGGTAACGCAGACGGCCCTGTCGGCGGGGTATGACAGTCCGCAGAGCTTTGCTCGCGCTTTCCGGGAGCAGACTGGTCTCAGTCCGACCGGTTTTCAGGAGCAGCAACAAGCACTTTCAGGCAATCCACTTGCGGTCAGGATCGTGGAGCGAGCCGCTGAGACCGTTTACGCTTTGCGGCACGATGGTCCGGCCAGCACGATTCCGCAAAGCTACCGACGCCTCCGGCGATGGTCTCGCGACCAAGGGTTGGATGGGATGAACATCAGGCAGATAGGCATCGGTTACGGCGACCCCGAGCAAGACAAGGGGTTTCTGTATTTCGCCGGGTTAATCCTGCCTCAAGGGGTCGAGGCAGAGGGCCTGGAGCGACTGGAATTGGATGGCGGGCGCTACGTCGAGCATCGCCTCATTGGAAGATATGCGCTCATCTCATCGACATTTCAGACACTGTTTGGCGGCTGGTTGCCACAGAACGGGCTCGATCCGGATGATCGTCCTGTCATTGAATTGTACCGCAACAATCTGACCCTTGTGAGCGACGACGAGCGCATTACGGATCTTCTCATCCCGATTCGCACACCTACCCAATAGTGGTCGCGGAGGTCGGCAATCTGCATGCGGGTAACCAGTCTGCCATCACGCTCGTCCAGACTCATTATCTTATTTATTTCTAACAATGCTAGGAGACACTATGTCCTTGAGAAAGTTGGCCTTTGCAGGTATTTTCAGCCTAACGACCACCTTGCTACACGCAGCAGGCCTGACGTCGATCGAGGTTCCTGCGGATACCGCAGGCCCAGCTCTCAAAGCGTTTGTCTGGACGCCGTGCGCTACCCCACCGAGTAACAGCAAGCTCGGTCCATTTGTCCTCCCAGCCAGTCGCGGATGCCCGGTCGAAGGTAAGAGCCTGCCGCTTATCGTTGTTTCACACGGCCATGGCGGCAGTTCGCTCGGTCACCATGACACCGCCGAAGTCCTTGCAGATGCCGGTTTCATTATCGTCGCGCTCAACCATCCCGGCGACAACTTTTCGGATATGAGCCGCTCAGGCGACATTTCAGCGATGATAGAGCGGCCAACGGACATCAAGCGGCTGGTCGACTTCATGCTGGGTGCGTCCGAGGATGCCGCAATGATCAATCCCGCGCGGATCGGCTTCTTTGGCTTTTCACGCGGCGGATACACCGGCCTCGTGCTGGCTGGCGCCAAGCCGGATTTCCATGACCCAAACATAGCTTGCCCTGATCCCGCACCGATCTGTGGTCAGCTCCGCCGAAACGAGATTCCAACTCAACCCCTGACGCAAGATCCCCGCATCAAGGCCTTTGTAATCGCCGACCCTCTCAGCTTTTTCTCCAAACGGGAGAGCCTCAAGGATATAAAGGCACCCATTCAACTCTGGGGCTCACAGTATGGTGGCGACGGCGTCCTTCCGCAAAGCGTTGTGTCGCTGGCGCAAAACCTGCCCATGAAACCCGATTTCCATCTCGTGACTGACGCCGGCCATTTCGCGTTCCTGGCGCCTTGTCCGGTCGGTTTGGCTCAATCGGAGCCAGCAATTTGTGTTGACGCACCCGCGTTCAACAGGGCCACGTTCCATCAATCGTTCGACGCCCAGGTCCTTCAATTTTTTCAGGCGCAGTTGTTGGGGAAGTAGTCTCCAAATCGGATCGTCAATATGCGAGGTAGTGACGCAAGGGTTCGTCATCTCGAAGAATTCGACACCCCCTGACGCCACAACCCCGCTACCCCTCGACAATCTCGAACCTTGTCGATGGCGATGCTGCCATTTCGGCCCAGTCTAGTTCCTGCTCGAGGGCGTGGAAGACGTCGTCGTCGATGGAGCCGGCGCGGCGGAGTTCGGCGAGTTTGGCGCGCTTGGCCTTGATCGAGCGGCGGCGGAGGCTGTCGAGTTCGCTTTTCTCGCGCGGGTGGATGCCGTTGGCGGTGAGCTTTCGATCCCCCTCGTAGATCGCCCGGAGGGTTTCGACCTCGCCGGATGGCTCCAGCGTGTCGAGGTCGGCAAGCGCCGTGTCGAGCAGCAGCATGCGCGTATTGGTGACGCCCTCGCGCATCGATTCGTCGTTGCCGAATTTCAGCATCCGGATCAGCGGCCCGAGCGTCAGGCCCTGGATGATCAGCGTACCGAGAACGACGGTCAGGGCGGCAAAGACGATGAGGTCGCGGGACGGGAAATCGGCAGGCAGCGCCATGGCTGTTGCCAGCGTCAGCAGGCCGCGCATGCCGCACCAGCCGGCCACCAGGCTCATGCCGACAGTCGGCGGCTCCTGCGACACCAGCTTGCGGCGCGCCAGATAGGTGATGACGCGGTTGTAGAGCATCACCCAGCCGAGCCGCACCAGCACGACCACCAGCAGCACCGAGGCCGCGAAGGCAAAGGCGAAACCGAGGTTCTTCGGATAGAGCTGCTGGATCGTTTCGCGCGCCTGCATGCCCATCAGCAGGAAGGCGAGCACATTGAACATGAAGATCGTCGCCTCCCAGACCGAGTAGGAATGGATGCGATTGCGCGCCGTCTGGCGTTCCGGCATGTAGCGGGCGATCACCATGGCATAGGCGACGATGGCCAGCACCGCCGACAGGTGCAGCCGCTCGGCGATCACCCAGGTGCCGAATGTCGCGACGAATTCGAACAGCGAGCCGCCGAGCGTGCCGGCCAGCCTCGGGGCGATGAAGATATAGAGAAAGCCGAGCGCGATGCCGAGAACGAGGCCGCCGGGTGCTGCCAGCGCCAGCTCCGGGATGACGCCGGACGCCGCATCGCCGCCGGCTGCAAAGGCAACGGCGGCGCCGAAGATCAGCAGTGCGACGGCGTCGTTCAGAAGGCTCTCGCCCTTCAGCACCGCAAAGGTCCGGCGCGGCAGCGCAAAGCGGCTGAGCATGGCGCTGGCGGCTGCCGCATCCGGCGGTGCGACGATGGCACCGAGCGCCACGGCGGCGGCAAGCGGCAGCCCGGCCATGGCGACGCCGAGGAAGGCGACGGCTGCGGTCGTCAGGATCACCGCGATGGCGGCAAGCGCGATCAGCGGCACCCAGTTTTCCCGGAGCGCCCTCGGCGGCAGGTCGTAGGCGGCATCGAACAGGGCCGGCGCGATGAAGATGGCAAGCGCCAGCTGCGGATCGATCGAGATCGTCGGCGCCCAGGGCAGGGTCGCCACCAGCAGCCCGGCGACGGCCAGCATCGTCGGATAGGGAATGATCAGCCGTCGCGATGGCTGCAGGAAGACGATGGCCACCAGCAGCAGCGTCAGCAGGCTCTCGAAAAACGCCATGGGTTCAAATTTTCTCCAATCCCGCTATCTTGGTCGAAAGCGGCATTCGGCAAGCATTCGCCCGCAAAAATCACCGGTCCGCCGGGCAATCGCGACGATTGGGAGGCGCTGTGGCACGCTCAGGGCTGGGCGGTGGCTCCCTCGGCCAGCTCTTCCAGGATCGGACAGTCCGGACGGTCGTTGCCGTGGCAGGCGTGGACGAGGGTTTCCAGCGTGCGGCGCAGCTCGCTGAGCTCGCGGATCTTGCGGTCGATCTCGCCGAGCTTGGCGCTGGCGAGCTGGCGCACGTCGGCGCTGGCCCGGTCGCGATCCTCATACAGCGCCAACAGCTGGCGGCACTCCTCGACGGAAAAGCCGAGGCCTCGCGCGCGCTGCAGAAAACGCAGCGTGTGGATATCGGCGTCGCAGTAGTCGCGGTAGCCGTTGCCGCCGCGCGCGGGCCTGACGAGGCCGATTTCCTCGTAGTAGCGGATGGTCTTGGCCGGCAGGCCGGCACGAACCGATGCGTCGCCGATGTTCATCAGGTCCTCCTAGAGCTTTTCGCTGCGCAAGCGCAGGGCGTTGCCGATGACGGACACCGACGACAGGCTCATCGCGGCGGCCGCGATCATCGGCGACAGCAGCAGGCCGAAGACAGGATAGAGAATGCCGGCCGCGAGCGGAATGCCGAGCGCATTGTAGCCGAAGGCGAAGATCAGGTTCTGGCGGATGTTGCGGATCGTCGCCTGCGACAGGCGGCGGGCCCGGAGGATGCCGCCGAGATCTCCCTTGACCAGCGTGATTCCGGCGCTCTCCATCGCCACGTCAGCGCCCGTGCCCATGGCGATGCCGACATCGGCAGCGGCCAGCGCCGGCGCGTCGTTGATGCCGTCGCCGGCCATCGCCACCTTGGCACCGCCGGCCTGCAGCGCATCGATCAGCGCCTTCTTGCCCTCCGGCAGCAGGCCGGCATGGACCTCGTCGATTCCGAGCTGCCGGGCGACGGCCGCCGCCGTCTCTGGGGCGTCGCCCGTCGCCATGATGATTTTCAGGCCGCTCTCCTGCAAGGCCCTGATCGCTGCGGGCGTGGTCGGTTTGATGCGGTCGGCAACCGCCAGCAGGCCGGCGAGCCTGCCGTGGACAGCGAGAAAGACCACCGTCCGGCCTTCTCCGCGCAACCGCGTCGCCTCGTCCAGAAGCGGCGCCGGATCGACGCCCAGCGACGTCATCATCGCCGCATTGCCGAGCCCCACGGGTGCCCCTCCGACAAGACCACTGATCCCCATGCCCGTTGTCGCCTTGAACTCGGTGACGGCATCGGTCGCGACCCCACGGCGCTTGGCCGCCTCGAGGATGGCCGCCGCAAGCGGATGTTCCGACCCCTCTTCGAGGCTGGCGGCAAGCTGCAGCAGCTGCGCCTCCGTTGTCCCCTCGGCAGCGACGAGATCGGTGAGATCGGGCTTGCCTTCCGTGAGCGTCCCCGTCTTGTCGACCACCAGCGTATCGACGCCGGCAAAGCGCTCCAGCGCCTCGGCATCGCGGATCAGCACGCCTTCGCGCGCACCCCGGCCGGTGGCGATCATGACCGACATCGGCGTTGCAAGGCCTAGCGCACAGGGGCAGGCGATGATCAGCACCGCCACGGCCGACATCAGCGCATGGGCGATCCGGGGCTCCGGGCCAATCAGAAGCCAGAGCACGAAGGTCACGATCGCCGCGAGCACGACGGCGGGCACGAAGACGGCTGCAACGCGATCGACCATGGCCTGGACCGGCGCCCGCGTCCGCTGCGCCAGCGCCACCATGCCGACGATGCGCGACAGCGTCGTATCGGCACCGACCTTGGCGGCGATCATCACCATGGTTCCGTTGCCATTGACGGTCCCGCCGGTCAGAACGGCGCCGACCTGCTTTTCGACAGGCAGCGCCTCACCAGAAATCATCGATTCATCGACCGTCGAGCCGCCCTCGACAACGGTGCCGTCGACCGGAACGCGTTCGCCGGGACGCAGCCGCAGGCGATCCCCGACACGCACGAGGTCGAGCGCCACCGTGATGTCCTTGCCATCCGGCCCTACCCGCTGCGCCGTATCGGGAGCAAGAGCCAGAAGAGCACGGATGGCCGAGCCGGTCTGCTCACGCGCCTTGAGTTCCAGCACCTGGCCGACGAAGACCAGTGCCACGACCACGGCCGCAGCCTCGAAATAGACCGGGACGCCGCCGCCGTGACCCATCGCCGCCATCGGGAAAAGGCCGGGCGCGAGCATCGCCACGACGCTGTAGAGATAGGCCGCCCCGACGCCAAGGCCGATCAACGTCCACATGTTGGGGCTGCGATTGATCACCGAGTTCCAGGCGCGGCGGAAGAAGGGAAGGGCTGCCCACAGCACGACGGGCGTCGCCAGCAGCATTTCGATCCAGCCGATCCGTCGCTCGCCGATCAGCTCGTCGAGCGGCAGGCCGACCATCGGCCCCATGCTGATCACCAGCAATGGCACTGCCAGCCCCGCGCTGATCCAGAGGCGGCGCATGAAGTCGGCAAGCTCCGGGTTCGGACCTTCGTCTGCGGCAGGGATACCCATCGGCTCCAGCGCCATGCCGCATTTCGGGCAGTCACCGGGCCTGTCGCTGACGACTTCCGGATGCATCGGGCAGGTGTACTCAGTGCCTGCAGGCATCGCCGCGGGAACAGGTGTCGCGTCATCGGCATAGGCGGTGGGATCGGCCTCGAACTTCTGCTGGCAGCTGGGTGAGCAGAAGTAATATTTGGCGCCACCGTGACGCAAAAAATGCGCCGCCGTCGCGCGGTCGACGGACATGCCGCAGACAGGGTCTCTGGCGGTGAGATACGCCTCGGGTTCGGCCTCGAATTTCGTCCGGCAGCCGCTACAGCAGAAATGGTAGGTATGGCCACCATACTCCAGCTGCGGTTTTCCGGCAGCGGGATCGACGATCATGCCGCAGACGGGGTCGCGGGTCTCGGTCGACGGCTTCGATGCCGAGGCATGGGCGTGGCCGCGATGCGTATCGTGGTGTTCGTCGTTTACTGTCATGCCGCGCTCCAAGCCTTGCCGTGGTCTCCGTCTTATGAACCTTCCAGCGACTGGAGGGTCAAGGGGTTTCTGCCCGGTTCTCCGCTGAATCCCGCATCTACCTGGAAGCGATATGCTGTGTTAGCTTCAGCCAACCAACTCGTATGAAATGATTCCAATGCGATATGAACTCTCGGCAGCCCAGATGTCCGTCCTCCTGCCGGCCGTTATTCACGCCGAAGACCGATTGGCGCGGCTGGACGAGCGGGTTCTGCGCCACGCCATCGGCGACGGATTTCGCGAGCGCGGCCATTTTTTCGATGCCGTCGCGGCACTCTGGGTCGGTGGAGAGCTCGTGCATGTCGAGGATCTCGTGCTGCACGACGCGCATATGGACGCCCGCACGCCGACCCATGAACTGACCATCGCCCACGCGCTGCTGCGGACCCGGCGGCGGCTATGGCAGGCCGAGCCCGGCTGGGGCCTCGATCCCGCCGGCATAGCTGCCTTGCGCGGCTCGGGCGAGACCGGCGGCAGCGACGTCGCTGCGGCGCCGACCGACGAGGCAGAGCCCGAAACCAGCGAAGAGGAGGACGCCTTCAGCCTCGAGATGGCGGCGATCGACGCGGTCCTCGCCCGCTCGGATCGTCTGCTCGAGGAGACCAAGGGGCGCGCGCCGGAAACCAAGGCTCAAGCGGATGGCGATCCGCTCGGGCTGGTGCACGACGACGAATGGGACGAAAGCGAGCGGCTGCGGGAATGGCGCGCCGTCATGGCCGATGCCGACCCGATGCCGCCGGTTCTGGGCGCGGCGATGCTCTACGATGCCTGGGAGCGTCTCGAGCCGCTGCGGCGGCAGCACTGGCTCGGCGGCCTTCTGACGGCCACCTATCTGAGGCATCGCGGCAAGGTTACATCCCATCTGTTCTGCCTCAATGTCGGGATGAAATCGATCCGCTTCGAGCGGCGCCGCGCGCCGGACCGCCTGACCCGCCTGACCGCCTTCCTCGAGGCCATGGCGGAGGCGGCCGAGGCGGGGCTGAAGGAACTCGACCGGCTGACGCTGGCAAGGACGCAGATGGAACGGCGTCTCAAGGACCGCCGCTCGAACAGCAGCCTGCCGGCAACCATCGACCTCGTGCTGTCACGCCCGATCGTATCGGCCGGCATGGTCGCCCGCCATGCGGGCATCACCCCGCGCGGCGCCCTCAATCTCGTGGCCGACCTCGGCATAAGGGAGATGACCGGCCGCGGCCGCTATCGCGGCTGGGGGGTGCTGTAACAGGGCTCAGGGGCGCAGCAGCCGGCCGCGCGGTCGCTCGAACGTCTTGCGGCCGCCTTTCCATCCCGCCACCACGGGGCTAACTTCGCGGACGATTTCGGCCGGGCCCGCGCCGTCGATGAGGATCAGATTGGCGGGCTCGCCGATTCTCACCGCGCGCTTGCGGCCCATCAGCCGCGCGGCACCGTCGCTGACCATCGCAAAGACTTCCAGCATGTCCGCATCGAGCGACGCCTGGGCAACGTTGGCGTAGAGATTGGCCATACGGATCAGCGAGGCATCGCCATAGGGGGTGAAGGGATTCATGACATTGTTGGTGGCGATCGATGTCACCACACCCTGTCTGGCGAGGTGGAGGGCAGGCGCGACACCGCGCGGGACGAGGTGATCCCTGTCGCGGCCGGTGAGGAACAGATCGGTGGCCGGCAGCACCGTCACCGCGACACCGGCATCGGATAGCCGGCTACCGATCTCTGCAACCTGCTGCGGCGGCAGCGCCGAAAGCTTGGTAACATGGCCGACGGAAACCCTCCCGCCATAGCCACGGGCCACGGTTTCGGCAATCACCGACGGCAGGTTCGAGTTTTGCGGCTCCAGATCGAAATCGAGATGAAAGTCCACCGCAGTGCCAAACCGCTCGGCAAGATCGAAGATGCGGCGGATATGGTCTTTGGGATCGGGGTCGGTGTAGGGGCAACCGCCGACCAGATCGGCGCCATCGGAGAGAGCTTGCGCCAGCATCGCCTCTGTCTCCGGCTCCTGCGTCAGTCCCTCCTGCGCGAAGGCGCAGATCTCGATGTCGATGGCCCAGGCATAGTCCGCCTTGAGTTGGCGGATGGCTTCGAAGGAGCGGAAGCCGGCGCGCGGATCGATCTCGACGAAGGTGCGCAGCAGCGTCGTGCCCTGCAGAATGGCGCGCTCGAGCAGTCTGGATGCGCGGGTGTAGACGTCGTAATGCGTGAAGCCGGCCTTGGCATTCGCCGTTTCGCGGACGGCCTCGCCGAGCGTTCCCTCGCAGATCGAGCAGCGGCCGAGAATTCCGGCCTTGTCGAGATGAATATGGCTGTCGACGAACCCGCTGCAGATGAAACCGCTCCGGGCGTCTTCGACCGGTCCGTCGAACGGAAGGAAGGGGGCTATCGCGGCGATGGTCCCATTCGAGATGCCGATATCGACCTGGTCGGGATGGTCGGACAGGCGAGCGTTGGCAATAACGAAGTCGAATGGCATCGGCGTCCCCGGAAGGTAAGTTTCCCGAGGTTTAAAGGGGCAGGGCGGCTCCCGGCAAGAGCCGCCCTGTGAATTCTTAGCCGTGCGGGTGGATAACCACCTTGACGCAGCCCTCCTTCTTGTCGCGGAAGGTCTTGTAGGCTTCCGGACCGTCTTCCAGCCCGATGCGATGGGTGATGAGGAAGGAGGGATCGATCTCGCCTTCGACGATCCGCTTCATCAGCGGCTCGAGATAACGCTGCACATGGGTCTGGCCCATCTTGAAGGTCAGCGCCTTGCCGAAGGCTGCACCGAGGGCGATCGGCACTGCCGGGCCGACGAACACGCCGGGCAGCGATACCGTGCCGCCGGGACGGCAAGCCATGATCGCCTGCTGCAGCGCATAGGGCCGCTCCATCGACGTCAGGTCGGACTGCAGCGTTTCCATAATGCCGCCTTCGCCGTGGCTTTCCATGCCGACGGCTTCGATGACCGAATCCGGTCCCTTGCCATTGGTCATCTCGACGATGCGTTCCTGCAGGTCGCCTTCCGCATAGTCCAGCGTCTCGGCGCCGGACTGGCGGGCCAGCGCCAGGCGTTCCGGCACGGTGTCGATGGCGATGACGCGCCCGGCTCCGAGCAGGAATGCCGACTTGATGGCAAACAGTCCAACGGGACCGCAGCCGAAGACGGCGACCGTGTCACCGCGCTGGATATTGCAATTCTCGGCAGCCTGGTATCCGGTCGGGAAAATGTCCGACAGGAAGAGAACCTGCTCGTCGGAAAGGCCTTCCGGCACCTTGATGGGCCCGACATCGGCGTAGGGAACGCGCAGATATTCCGCCTGGCCGCCGGGAAAGCCGCCATAAAGGTGCGAGAAGCCGAAAAGACCGGCTGTCGCATAGCCCATCTGCTTGGCCTGCTCGGCGCCGGCGGGATTGGAGCGCTCGCAAAGCGACCACATGCCCGATGTGCACATGCGGCACTGGCCGCAACCGATGGTGAACGGAACGACGATCCGGTCGCCGACCTTGAGCTTCTTGTTGTCCGAGCCGACTTCGACCACTTCGCCCATGGTTTCGTGGCCCATCACGTCGCCGGACTCCATGCCGGGCGCAAAACCGCCCATGAGATGGAGATCGGAGCCGCAGATGGCGCAACTGGTGACCTTGATGATCGCGTCGTGGGAATGGAGGATCTTGGGATCCGGGACTGTTTCGCAACGAATGTCTTCTTTGCCGTGCCAGCACAGTGCGCGCATGATTGTATCCTTTCGGTGATGTCTGAAAATCGAACGACAACCTGTGGGATAAGTTCCTGACGCCGGTCCAGTTTATGCCTGCAACGGCATAGGTTTCTAAAAACGAAACGAAAACTCCGCCAGGCAATTCTGGCTGCGGCTGAGGAAAATGAATGCGCAAATTCAGTCATTTCCGCGCAAATGTCTGACATCCGTAACCGTATCGTGGTACGACGAATACTGCATGCTCGCAAAAGTGGCTTTTTGCGCTCACGTTAATCAATTCTACATTTTAGGTTGGACTATATTAGCCCAGGGTGCTAATTTTTAAACAAATTTTCAAGGAATTTCATGTTGGAAAACCCTATCTTCGAGCAAAAATCGGCGTTCCTCAGCGCCATGGCGAATGAGCAGCGTTTACGAGTTCTCGACATTCTGACGCGCGGTGAGATGCCGGTCGGCGCGTTGGCGGATATGATCGGTCTCAGCCAGTCCGCACTCTCGCAGCATCTTGCAAAACTGCGCTCCGCCCACATGGTCAAGACCCGCCGTGACGCGCAGACGGTGTACTACACCGTCAACTCGCAAAACGTCCGCAAGGTTCTGGCCCTGCTCGAGGAGATCTTCGAGCCCGCCCCGGCACAGGTCGAAGCGCTGAAGGAAGGCTGAGTTCGGCCTCGACAGGCAGCTCGTGAACGCTGCTAGCGCTTGAGCAGCGAGCCGATCCTGCGGATCGCCAGCTGGTAGCCCTCGGTGCCAAGACCGGCGATGACGCCGTCTGCACGCGCCGACACATAGGAATGATGGCGAAATTCCTCGCGCTTGTGCACATTCGAGATGTGCACTTCGAACACCAGGTGGTCGTAGGCGTTCAAGGCATCCAGGATCGCGACAGACGTGTGCGTGAACGCCGCCGGATTTATGACGATCGCCGCAGCTTCGTCACGCGCCGCATGGATCCAGTCGATAATCTCGTATTCCCGGTTGCTCTGCTCGAAGCGGATGCTGTGCCCGTATTCCTGCGCGACGCGGCGGCAATCCGCTTCCACCATCGCCAGGGTCTCGTGGCCATACACGTCCGGTTGACGCTTGCCGAGCAGATTGAGGTTGGGTCCGTTGAGGACGTAGATCAGGCTCATGACGTTATCTCATCTGCCGGGTGCGGTCGTGCGCGAGGCTACAGCATGACAGCGGTCGCTGTCGACCGCCGAACCCCGGATCCCGCAAAACGATCGCTCAGCGATCAGCCCTGCTTTTCGACCGGAACCTTGTCTTCTTCGCGGTCGCGGTGACGACGCACGAGCTCGGCCTGGACCTCGTCCTGGAACAGCATCACCTGATGACGGACCTCGTCCTCGGAGAGCCCCACAGCCGTCAGCTGCGCAGCCAACCGGCGGCATTCCGTCTTCCAGTAGACGACGGCCTCGGGACCGTGCTTGTCATCCAGTTCGCGCGCACAGCGCTCGATATCGCCAGCACGGCTGGCCACGGGAAATACCACGATATTGCCGTTTCCGACGACACTCAGCAGTTCACTCAACTTCGACGCCATGCGACTCAAAACCCTCGTTTAATCCCACCTGTTTACGCGCAGTTGGTTAACGGTCTCTTGGCGTCGGGCCCGGATTGGGACAGGTTCGAGTTACGTTTCTATAAGGTTTTTCTTATATCTACGAGGACTACATAAGATGGAGCGAGAATTGCAGCCCGACACGCGAACGCCGACCCACGAGACAGATCGGCTGATCGCCGTCCGGTCTCTGCGCTCCCCGCAGCGCGGCACGACGCAGGAACTGCAAGCTCTGGCAACGCTTGCCCGTGACGTCTTTGCCACCGATTTCTCGGCAATCAACATCGTCGAGGAGGATTGGCTGCGCGTCGCTGGCCAGGCCGGGCTGCTGGTACGCCAAAGCCGACGGGACGAGGCGATCTGCACGCAGGTGGTCGATTCCAACCAAGCAGTGGTCGTCGCCGATCTGCAGGACGACCCGAAGCTGCGCAACATCCACTATGTCTGCGGCGAGCCCCATTTCCGTTTCTACGCCGGCGTTCCGATCGAACTCGACCCCGGCGTGCCGGTCGGCGCTTTCTGTCTCCTCGACAGAAACCCGCGGCAGCTTTCGCCGGCCCAGTTCGACATGCTGCAGCATTTCGCGACGGTGGCGAGCGCGCTGCTGCGGCTGCAGAAATCCAACATCATCATGTCGCTTGCCGAGAAGGAACTGCGCAACGCGGCGATGACGGATCCGCTGACCGGCTTCTTCAACCGTTCCGCCCTGCCTGAGTTCATCGACGGCGCCCTGGCGGATGCACTCCGCTCCGGTCGGTCCTTCGGCGCGCTTTATCTCGATCTCGACGGGTTCAAGGCGATCAACGACCGGCTCGGGCATCAGGCCGGCGACGACATTCTGCGGATGGGCGCGGAACGTATCCGCGCTGCCGTGCGCGCAACCGATATCGTCGTGCGCATGGGCGGAGACGAATTCGCCGTCTTCGCACCCGATCTCTGTGATCATGCGGACCTTTCCGCGCTCGCCGCGCGCCTGGTCTCTGTATTCAGGGAACCGTTTGTGCTGGACGGCCGGATGGCGGACGTGCGGGTCAGCGTCGGCGCCGCCGTTGCTCCGGAAGCCGGGGTCGACGCCACGGCGCTGCGCAAGAAAGTCGACGAGGCCCTCTACAGGGCGAAATCAGCCGGACGCGATCAATTCGCGCTCGACTGGCAATAGCATCAAAAAAGGCCGCGACCCCCAGGGGATCGCGGCCTTCTCGATTGCGGAGCCGAACGCCTTAGGCGGCGGCCGAGACGCTGCCTTCGGTCGGAACTTCGGCAATGGTCTTCAGGATCTGCGAAGCGATCTGGTAGGGGTCGCCCTGGGAGTTCGGACGACGATCTTCGAGGTAGCCCTTGTAGTCGTTCTTGACGAACGAGTGCGGCACGCGGATCGATGCACCACGGTCTGCAACGCCGTAGGAGAACTTGTTCCACGGAGCCGTTTCGTGCTTGCCGGTCAGGCGCTTGTCGTTGTCAGGACCGTAAACGTTGATGTGATCCATCAGGTTCTTGTCGAAGGCAGCCATCAGCGCTTCGAAATAGGCCTTGCCGCCGACTTCGCGCATGTAGGCGGTCGAGAAGTTGGCGTGCATGCCCGAGCCGTTCCAGTCGGTGTCGCCGAGCGGCTTGCAATGGTA
>CAZZZI010000056.1:0-22289 GCA_964658415.1 uncultured Sphingomonas sp.
GTCCCGCGTCAAAGCGAAACGCCCTCTGATCGAAGAGGGCGCGTCATCGCATAGGAGGCCCTGCTGTGCAAGATGGCGGCAGCCGCGAATTCGCCCGCGGCAGGCCGGTGGTCATTCGGCCGCGATTGCGTTCGGGGCGCGTTCTTCCGGGGGCTGTTCTTTCCTGCGGCCCAGCCGCCGGACGAAATTGTCGAGCCTGTTCATTTCCAGGAATATGACCGGTGTGATGAACAGGGTCAGGATCTGCGAGACCACCAGCCCGCCGACGACGGCGATGCCGAGCGGCTGGCGGAGTTCCGAACTGGCACCGCCGCCGAGAGCGATCGGCAGGGCACCGAGCAGGGCGCAGAAGGTCGTCATCATGATCGGCCGGAAACGGCGCACGCATGCCTCGTGGATCGCCTCGGCGGGGGACACCTTGTCCGACGATCGCAATGTCTCCAGCGCCACGTCGATCATCATGATCGCATTTTTCTTGACGATGCCGATCAGCATCAGCAGCCCGATCAGCGCGATAATGGACAGGTCGAAACCGAAGATCTTGAGCGCCAGCAAGGCGCCGAGCGCTGCCGCCGGCAGGCCCGAGAGAATGGTCAGCGGATGGATGAAGCTCTCGTAGAGCACGCCGAGCACTACATAGATCGTCAGCACGGCCGCGAGGATGAGGTAGGGCGTGCTGCCCTGGGACTGCTGGAAGATCTGCGCCGTCCCGCCATAGGAGGTGAACACGTCGGCCGGCATGTCGATCTGCTTCTTGATCTGGTCGATCGCGGCTGTGGCATCGCCGAGCGCCTCGCCACCTGGCAAGTTGAACGATACGGTCGTCGAAACCAGCTGCCCCGTCTGGTTGATCGTCACCGGCCCGGTGTTGCGTTCGATATGGGCGAAGTTGGACAACGGCACCTGCGCGCCGGATGAGGACGAGACGCGGATGCGTGACAGTTTCTGGTCGTCCCAGGGCTGGCTCGCATCATATTCGAGGATGACGTCGTAGCTGTCGCCGGTCGACTGGATCTGGGCTGCGGCATAATCGCTGAACGCTTCCTGCAGCGTTGTGCGCAGGGAGGCATTGTTGATCCCGTAGGCTGCGGCCTTCTCGGTGTCGATGACGACATTGGCCTGCAGCGCGTTGTTCTGCGCATCGGTCGTCACATCCGTAAAACGCGGATCCTTCTTCATCTCGGTCAGCAGCTTGTTCGCCCAGGTGTTGGTCAGGTCGGCGCTGAGCGCCTGGACCACCAGCTGATATTGGCTGGCCGTCTGCCGGCCGCCGAAGCGCAGGCTCTGCTGCGGGTTGATGAACACCTGGATGCCCGGGATCGTCGCCACGGCGGCGCGCATTTCCCGCAGCGTCTGGTCGAGCGGCGGGCGATCCTTCTTGTTCTTTAGCTGGGCATACATCGTGCCGTTGTTGAGCGTCTGGCGCGCGCTCGCCCCGACGATCGACATCACATGCTCGACGGCAGGGTTCTTCTGGATCAGGGCTGCCGCCTGGTTCTGCAGATCGCGCATTGCGGTGTAGGAAATGTCCTGCCGGGTGCGGGTCGAAATCTGCAGGCGACCGATATCCTCGGTCGGGAAGAAGCTGGCCGGCAGGGTCATGAACAGGTAGATCGACAGCCCGACGGAGGCGAGAAAGCTCCCCAACACGATGGCACGGTTGCGCAGGCACCATGCGACGCCCTTGTCGTAGTTGCGTTCGGTCCAGTTGAAGCCGCGATTGAACTGGCGGACGGGGTAGGGCGGGTGGCTGTGGCCGCTCGACAGCCGCGAGCCCAGCATCGGCGTCACCGTCAAGGAGACAATTGCAGAGGCGACGATGGCGATCGCCACGACCATGCCGAATTCGTTGAAGATGCGCCCGACCACGCCGCCCATCAGCAGGATCGGAATAAACACAGCAATCAGCGAGATCGACATGGAAATGATCGTGTAGCTGACTTCAGCCGACCCCTGAATGGCCGCCTGGCGCACCGGCATGCCGTTTTCCACATGCCGGAGAATGTTTTCCAGCATGACGATGGCATCGTCGACCACAAGCCCGACCGCGATCGTCAGCCCGAGCAGGGATATGTTGTCGACGCTGTAGCCGAGCACGTACATCATCCCGAAGGTGGCGATCAGCGACAACGGCACGGCAAGCCCGGGGATGATGGTGGCCATCACATGGCCGGTAAACAAGTAGATGACGAGAACGACAAGCCCGATGGTCAGCAGCAGGGTGAATTTCACGTCGCCGATCGCCTCGCGGATCGGAGCGGCCGAATCGTTCATCACCACCGTCTTCACCGATGCCGGCATTTCGGCATGCAGCTTCGGCAGCGTCTTGTTGATCGCGTCGACGACATCGACGGTGTTGGCGTCCGGCTGGCGCTGGATCGACAGGATGATGGCGCGGCGGCTGTCGTACCAGCTGCCGATATTCTGGTTCTCGACGCTGTCCTGTACGTTGGCGACATCGGAAAGATGGATCGGCGCACCGTTCGGATGGGCGATGACCAGCGAGCGGAACTGCGCGGCGCTGGTGCGCTGCGTGTCGGCATTGATGGTCATGCTCTGCGCCTGGTTCTGCAAGGTGCCGACCGGCACCTGGCTGTTGGCGTTGACCACGGCGGAGTTGACGGTATCGATGCCGATGCCGCGGGAAAGCAGCTTGTCGGGGTCGACGTCGATGCGAACGGCATAGGTCTGTGCGCCGTTGACCGTCACTTCCGCAACACCGGGCAGCGTCGACAGCGACGGCGAGATGATGTTTTCGGCAATATCGTCGAGCTTGCTGCGCGGCAGGGTATCGCTCTGCACGGCAATCAGCATGACGGGCGCGTCTGCGGGATTGGTCTTGCGATAGCTCGGCGGCGTCGTCAGGTTGTTCGGCAATTGCCGCGTTGCCGTCGAAATCGCCGCCTGAACGTCGGCGGCAGCGGCGTCGATACTGCGATTGAGATCGAACTGCAGGACGATGCTGGTGTTGCCGAGAGAGTTGGTCGAGCTGATTTCGCTGATGCCCGGAATGGTCTCGAACTGCTTGATCAGCGGCGTTGCCACCGAGGTCGCCATGGTCTGCGGCGAAGCGCCGGTCAGCTGGGCCGATACGTTGATGGTCGGGAAGTCGACCTGCGGCAGGGCTGCGACCGGGATCAACTGATAGCCGGCCAGGCCTGCCAGAACCGCGCCGATCGCAAGCAGGGTTGTCGCGACCGGACGCTGGATACAGAAAAGAGGGATCATGGCTGGGCTCCGACCGCAAAGGTTTCGGACTTCGCACTTCCGGTCGCCGCGACTTTCTGCGCCGCAGCGTCGTCGAACTCTTCCTTGATCGTCTGTCCGTCCGTTACCTGCGACTGGCCTTCGACAATGACGTGGTCGCCGACCGCAAGACCCTTGGCAACGGCCGTTCGGTCGCCATTTTCGCGTTCGACGGTCACCGGCGTGACGTGAACCTTGCTGTCCTTACCGACAACGAAGGCAATGAAGCTGTCCGGCCCCGGCGCGACTGCGACCGTCGGCACCACGACCAAGGGGTCCTTGTCGGCGAAATGCACGGCGACGTTCGCCGACCGTCCGGGCCATAGCGCGCCATTGGCATTGTCGAACTTGGCCTTGACGACGATCGTTCCCGACGTGGAATCGACGGTGTTGTCGAAGAAGCTCACTTCCCCCTGGCGTGGCTTGCCCTTTGCCGAACGCGGGACAGTGGTCACGGAAACCGGCCCGGCCGCCAGTGCCTCCTGCAATTGGCGCAGGTTGGTCTCCTGCATATTGAACTTGATGTAGGCGGGATCGTATTTGGTGATTGTCACGATCGCGGTGCCAGGGCTGACATAGGCGCCGAGGCTCAGCGAGATGTCGCCGAGACGTCCGTCATAGGGTGCCCTGATATCGGTGTGCTCCAGCAGCACCTCGTCCGAGGCAAGCTGTGCCTTGTCGCCAGCGGCGGTCGCCACGGCCGCGTCGCGCGCTTCTTCCGCCTCGTCTGCGCTTGCCTGGGTGCCTGCCTTGCTGCTCAGCAAATTTTGCGCGCGGATCAAAGCCGTCTGCGTCTGCGCCAACGTTGCCTGGTCCTTGGCGAAGGCGGCCTTGTCCTTGTCGACAGCTGCCTGCGCGGTGCGCGGATCGAGTTTGGCGATCAGGTCGCCCGATTTGACCGTGGCGCCGTCCTGCGCGACGATCTCGGTGATGACGCCGGCTTCCTGGGCGGCAATGGTCGTGGAATCGACCGGCACAACCCAACCGGTCGCCGTCACGTCCATCGGAAGGGTCGTCTCGACCGCAGCCACCGTTTTGACGACGACCGGCCCGCCTGACTTCTTATGGCCGCCGTTCTGTGCCGTGGCGGCGCTGGCCGGCGTTGCGGAGGCCGGCTGGAATAGGGCCGAGACCACGGGTATGCGTTCCCGGTAAGTCCAAAGTGCCCCTGCTGCGACGATGGCAAGGCAGAGTGTAACCCCAAGTTTCTTCATATGTGATACCGGCCGGAAGAGAGTTCGCAAGTAATTCGCTAAAGATCCGCAATGGAAAAAACGTCATGATGACATCGCCGAAGTAGAACTTCACGTTTCCGTTACCGCAAACGCAGAATCGCCGAGTCAAGATTGTTTGCGGACCATTGACCCCCAATCTATCACAGTTATTCGGGATGAAAAATTAACAGTTGGAAAGCTTTGGGCGGCCACCCTTGCTGAATTTCCATTTAGAGCCACTGTCGTCACGCAGCCTTCTCTCTTGGGTTGCGGCGTATAAGCAAGGCGGCAAGAGTGAAATGGGATGCGTTTCCGACCCATGCCGGCCATAGGTCGGCACAGATCGGTCGCGAGATCAAACGGAACGGGCCGCCCCGCCGTCGCAACGGATCATCGAGCCGGTGATGTAGCTCGCCGGTTCGCTGCAGAGAAAGGCAGCGGTTGCCGCGAACTCCTCGACGCGGCCGTAGCGCCCCACCGGAATGCGGGCCTGCTTCTCGGCACGGATGTCTTCCATCGGACGTCCCGTACGCTTGGCCGCCGCTCCGTCGAGGTCGTCGAGCCTGTCGGTGGCGATGCTGCCCGGCAGGAGCATGTTCGATGTCACTCCATGCCCGGCCACTTCGCTTGCCAGTGTCTTGCTCCAGCCGACGAGCGCTGGACGCATGGTGTTGGACAAAGCGAGATTTGCAAGCGGCTCGATGACGCCGGACGATGCGACAGTCAGGATGCGGCCCCAGCCTTGCGCTTTCATGGCGGGCAGCAGCGCGTTGGTGAGCGTGATGATACGCGCCACCATGGTGATAAAATAGCTTTCGAGATTTTCTGGCGTCATCTCCTCGGTGGTGCCTGGAACAGGACCTCCGCTGTTGTTGACGAGGATATCGACACCGCCGAGCCTAGCGGCAACGCCCTCGGTGATCGTTCTGACGAAGTCGGGGTGGCTGAGATCGGCCAGCAGCCAGTCTGCCTTGCCCTGGCCCTCGGCGTTGATCGCTGCGCAATTGGTTGCCAATCGCTCTTCGCTGCGGCCGCACAGCACGACGTCGACGCCTTCGCGCGCCAGCGCCACCGCGATGCCGTGGCCAAGCCCCTTGGACGATGCCAGGATGAGTGCGCGTTTTCCCTTGATGCCGAGATCCATGATATCCGTCCTTGGTTTCCGATTGTCGATGCTGCGCGATGATATAGGGCGGCAACAGGACGGGTAGAAGCGAAATGCGCCGCGATCGCCGCCTCTCCGCTGGTGAAGCATGGAGCGCTGCTCTCGTCGATTGTTCAAATTGAGGGCACCGGCGTCGCATCCCGGCTCGACAAGGCGATCCCGTTTTGACAAGAGATAAGTCAAAACGGGGACAAGGCCGCGCGCACGGCCAAGCGGAGACGACGCAATGACCGACGTATTGGAACTGCCCGAACGCGAAAGCATGGAATTCGACGTGGTGATCGTCGGGGCTGGGCCGGCCGGTCTGTCGGCGGCCATCCGTCTGAAGCAGGTCAATCCGGACCTCACCGTCGTCGTGCTGGAAAAGGGCAGCGAGGTCGGAGCGCATATCCTGTCCGGCGCCGTGGTCGATCCTATTGGTATCGACAGTTTGCTGCCCGGCTGGCGTGATGAGGAAGGTCATCCCTTCAAGACCGAGGTCAAGGACGACCATTTCATGCTGCTGGGACCCGCCGGCTCGATCCGGCTGCCGAATTTCCTGATGCCGCCGCTGATGAGCAACCACGGCAACTATATCGTCTCCCTCGGCCTCGTCTGTCGCTGGCTGGCCGAGAAGGCAGAGGCGCTCGGCGTGGAGATCTATCCCGGCTTTGCGGCGACCGAGGTGTTGTACGACAGCGCCGGCGCCGTTGTCGGCGTCGCAACGGGTGACATGGGCATCGAGAAGAACGGCGAACCCGGCGCCAATTTCACCCGCGGCATGGAGCTGCTCGGCAAATACGTTCTGATCGGCGAGGGCGTTCGCGGTTCGCTCGCCAAACAGCTGATCGCGAAATTCGATCTCGCAAAGGATCGCCAGCCGCAGAAATTCGGCATCGGCATCAAGGAACTCTGGCAGGTCAAGCCCGAGAACCACAGGCAGGGGCTGGTGCAGCACTCCTTCGGCTGGCCGCTCGACATGAAGACAGGCGGCGGCTCCTTCCTCTATCACCTGGAGGACAACATGGTGGCCGTCGGTTTCGTCGTACACCTCAACTACAAGAACCCCTATCTCTACCCCTTCGAGGAATTCCAGCGCTTCAAGACGCATCCCTCGATCCGGAGCACCTTCGAAGGCGGCAAGCGGCTCTCCTATGGTGCCCGCGCCATCACCGAGGGCGGCTGGCAGTCGGTTCCGAAGCTGACATTTCCGGGCGGCGCCCTGATCGGCTGTTCCGCCGGCTTCGTCAACGTGCCGCGCATCAAGGGCAGTCACAATGCGGTGCTGTCCGGCATGATGGCGGCCAACAATATTGCCGCAGCCATTGCTGCCGGTCGTGCCAATGACGAAGTGGTGGAGATCGAAAACGAATGGCGCGGCAGCGCCATCGGCAAGGACCTGAAGCGGGTGCGCAACGTCAAGCCGCTCTGGTCGAAGTTCGGCACGGTTCTCGGCGTGGCCCTCGGCGGCCTCGACATGTGGACCAATTCCCTGTTCGGCTTTTCCTTCTTCGGCACCGTCGGTCACGGCAAGACCGATGCAGCCTCGCTGGAGCCCGCCGCCAAGCACAAAAAGATCGACTATCCGCGTCCTGACGGCGTGCTGACCTTTGATCGCCTCTCTTCGGTGTTCCTGTCGAACACCAACCACGAGGAAGACCAGCCGGTCCATCTGCAGGTCAAGGACATGGCGCTGCAGAAATCTTCCGAGCACGATATCTATGGCGGCCCTTCCGCCCGCTACTGTCCCGCCGGGGTCTACGAGTGGGTGGAGAAGGATGGCGAGGAAACCTACGTGATCAACGCGCAGAATTGCGTCCACTGCAAGACCTGCGATATCAAGGACCCCAACCAGAACATCAACTGGGCGCCGCCGCAGGGCGGCGAGGGGCCCGTCTATCCGAACATGTGAGGCACTTCCGGTGACCGGAAATGCGGCCGGTAGTTATATCGTACGGCTGGCTCTCATCAAGGAACTGCCGCGCCTGAGGGAGATCGAACTCGACGCCTTCGCAACGCTTGCCGAGGCGCGGGGCGACAATGGCGGGGCGCACGCGCTGCCGCAGGAGGTACTGCGGCAATCGCTGGAGAACAATCTGCTTTTCGTCGCCGCAGACAGCCTGAACCAGCCGATCGCTTTCCTGGCCGGTGCCGAGCGTGACCGGATGCTTTATATCCAGGAGCTGGATGTGGCCCCGGCCTGGCAACGCAAGGGTGTCGGCAGGCAGCTGCTGACGGTGGCCATCGAAACCGCCCGCACCAGCCGGCTGCGCGGCGTGACGCTGACCACGGATCGTTTCGTGCCCTTCAACGCTCCGTTTTACGCACGGCTGGGCTTTGCAGAAATCATGGACGACGACGATCTGCCACAGCTCCGCCAGGCGCTGCAGCACGAAGTGTCGATCGGCGCAGCCGGCCACCGGCGTGTGGCGATGATGTTGCGCTTCGCCTGACGTCCTTGCCCCGCAGCCCGAGGTGTCCTCGGGAGCTGACAGTCGCCGCAATACTCATGCGCTCGGCTTGGCAGCTCCGGGGCTGGCCGATGACTTCCAAGCGACCACCATCAATCCGCCGATGATGCTGATGTGCTCCATCACCACATAGAACTCCAGCGTCTTGAACGGCTCGTCCATGGTCCAGAACCGGTGGGCAATCGGGATCGTCAGGACCGTGAACACAGCAAGTGCGCCGGCGCCGAGCCAGGTCCAGCGGTTGGCAATGACCAATGCCGACCCGCCAAGCTGTGTGATGATGACCGCCACATTGAAGAGCGCGGCCGGCTGCAGCCCGAAATGCGTCATCTCCGCAACTCCGCCGCCGAAATCGATCAGCTTGGAAAGTCCGCTGGCCCAGAACATGAAAGTGAGGACGGTCCGCGCAAGAAAGCCGAACCAGGTGGCACTCGTTATTGCGGCAATGAAAGGCATCATGAAAACCCCTGATCTCAATAAATGCCGGCCAAACTTACAGGGGCGCCTTCAACTCTGCAAATGGAATTGCTCTCTTAGGTTTCAAATTTCGAAGGTTTCTGAGGTCGCTCAACCTCGTGAAGCCGGCCTTCGCCGCTTGTGTCAGGCGGAGCAAACATCGCCTGCCTGACAGAAGCGCGAGGGCATCAGAGCAGCGTGCCGCTCAAAATGGCCAGCGCAACCGTGAAGTAGATGACCAGCCCGGTGACATCGACCAGCGTCGCGACGAAAGGTGCCGAGGCGCTGGCAGGATCGAGGTTCAATCGCTGCAGGACGAAAGGCAGCATCGAACCGCAGATCGAGCCGAAGGTGACGATGCCGATCAGCGCCGCAAACACCGTCGCGCCGACCAGTTGCCAATGTGGTCCATAGTCGAACAGCCCAAGCTGCTGCCAGGCAACGATCCGCACGAACCCGACCAGCCCGAGGATCGACCCGAGCGTGATGCCGGTTGGCAGCTCCCGGATCAGCACCCGCCACCAGTCCGACAGCTTGAGTTCGCCCAGCGCCAGCGCGCGGATGATCAGCGAGGTCGCCTGGGAGCCGGAATTGCCGCCCGAACTCATGATCAGCGGGATGAACAGCGTCAGCACCACCGCCTTTTCCAGCTCTCCCTCGAAATGTTGCATGGCGCTCGCCGTCAGCATTTCGCCGATGAATAGTGCCGCCAGCCAGCCGGCACGCTTGCGGATCATGCCGGCAAAGCTGATCTGCATATAGGGCTTGCCGAGGGCTTCCATCCCGCCGAATTTCTGCGCGTCCTCGGTGGTGTCGGCGATCATCGTGTCGATCACGTCATCGACGGTGACGATGCCGAGCATGCGCTGCTCGTCGTTGACCACGGGCAGAGCCAGAAGGTTGTGCTTGCGGATAAGGCGGGCGACGTGCTCCTGCATCATCAGCGGTCGCGCCGTCACGGGTTCCCCGATCTGCGCGACCGTCAGAATCGACGCGTCATTTTCGCCGTTGATCAGCCGACGCAGCGTGACCACGTGGGTCAAGGCGTGGGTGACGCTGTCGAGGACGTAGATGGCGTACACCGTCTCCCGCGAGCGCTCGACCTGGCGGACGTGCTGCAGCGCCTGACCGACGGTCCAGTCGTCGGGCACGCTGACATACTCCGTCGTCATGATGGCGCCGGCGGTGCGGGGCGGATAGCCCATCAGGGCCTGGATCGCCTGCTGTGTGGCCGGGTCCAGTCGCGTGACGAGGGCGGCCCGGAGATTCTCGTCCATCTCGAGGATGATGTCGGCAACGCGGTCGTTTGCGGTGGCGTCCAGCAGTCTTGCCGCATGCTCCTGCGGCATCGCACTGACGATGGCGGCCGCATTGTGCAATTCAGGCTGGCTGAGGACGTGCACCGCCTTCTGCAGCGGCAAGGTCGCCAGTATGGTTGCGGCCTCGCCGACGTCGAGGGCATTCAGCTGTTCGACGCGTTCCGCTGCGGTGATGCCGCGACCTTCCTGGATAAGATTAAGGGCAGCGTGTCCGGCCCTGATGGGGAGGCTGTTGAGGTTCATTGGCTCGCCTTTCCGTCGATCCGCCGCAGCGGCGGATCGTGGCGAGCCGACAGGAGTCGGTTAGTGCACGAAGGCCGCTGACGGCAAAGGCAATCGACTGCTACTGTCGCTAGGCATCGTAAGATGACTCCGGTTGATCGGCGCGAAGAGCAGGGCTCTTCACGTCGCGACAGATCGCGCCAAATGGCTGAAAAGTCAAGCGCAGCAGCCAGCCGTAGGTGCCGGCTGCCGCGTTTTTCATCACTGCAGAAACGGCCTCGAAATCCTGCGACGGCGATGTCGGGTTTCCGCCGCAAGTTTCGGCCTGATCAGAAGCTCGAAAGCACGATCTTGCCCTTAGACCGGCCGCTCTCCAGCATCGCATGGGCCTTCTTCAGGTTGGCGGCACCGATGGTCCCGAGCGTTTCCGTCAGGGTCGAGCGCACCTTGCCGGCATCCACGAGAGCAGCGACCTCCGCCAGAAGTTTATGCTGCTCGATCATATCGGCCGTCTGGAACAGCGAGCGTGTGAACATCAGCTCCCAGTGTACCGAGATCGACTTGCGCTTGAACGGCATGATGTCGAGGGTCTTCGGGTCGTCGATCAGCGCAAAGCGACCTTGCGGCGCAATCGCCTCGGCAATGTCGGCAAGATGCTGGCCGGTGTTTGTCGTCGAAAACACGAATGCCGGGGCGCCAAGCCCGAGCGCTGCGATCTGGTCGCCAAGCGGCTTGGAATGATCGATGACGTGGTGGGCACCGAGTTCCTTCACCCAGCTCTGCGTCTCAGGCCGTGACGCTGTGGCAATGACGGTCAGGTCCGTCAGCACGCGGGCAAGCTGGATGGCGATCGAGCCGACGCCGCCAGCACCGCCGATGATCAGGATCGCCCGTGCGGCACCCGGAACCGCGTCCTTCACCTTCAGACGATCGAACAGCGTCTCATAGGCCGTGATGGCGGTCAGCGGCAGGGCTGCCGACGCTGCAAAATCAAGGCTTTCCGGCTTCAAGGCAACGATGCGTTCGTCGACCAGGTGATATTCGGCGTTGGAGCCGCCGCGATCGAGGGCGCCTGCGTAAAAAACCGCGTCGCCCGGTTTGAACATGGTGACATCCGGTCCGACTGCCTTGACGACGCCGGCCGCATCCCATCCCAGAACCTTGTATTGTCCCTCCTGGTGCGCCACGCCGGCGCGGACCTTGGTATCGACGGGGTTGACGGAAACCGCCTTGATTTCGACGAGCAGATCCCGTCCGCCGGCTTCCGGCATCGGCAGGTCGACGTCCATCAGGGAGCTTTCAGCCGAGATCGGCTGCGGTTTCAGATAGCCAACGGCGCGCATGGTGAACTCCTGTGTTGATTGCACGGGTGGTAGATGCGCATTGTCGCGCGGAAGCGCAAGAAGGATGGCGCATCGTCGAAACGACCAAGGAGGTCGCGACGGCAGGATCGTTTTTTGCTTCCAGGGACGGTTTGCGGTGGCGTCAGGCAGCTAGGCTCTTGCGCTCCAGCCCGACGGACAGGCCGAACACAACGAGGCCTCCGAGCGACAGGATGGCTCCGACATAGCCGGTTGCGGCAGCCGTATAGCCCCACGCGATGGCAATGCCGCCCAGCCAGGCGCCGAGCGCGTTGGCAACATTGAAGGCGGAGTGATTGGAGGCGGCTGCCAGCGTCTGGGCGTCGGCGGCCACGTCCATCAGCCGTGTCTGGACAGCCGGACAGGCCGCAAAGCCGCAGCCGATCAAAAATGTGCAGACGCACAGCATAACCGGATCTGCGGCTGTCATCGAGAACAGCGTCATGATCACGACGTTGAAGGCGAGCATTCCGCCGATTGTCCCCTTCAGCGAGATATCGGCAAGGCGCGAGCCAACGATATTACCGACATTCATGCCGATGCCGAACAGTGCCAGCACGACCGGGATCATGCCCACCGAAAGGTGCGCAACATCCGTCGTCGTCGAGGCGATGTAGGTGAAGATCGAGAACATGCCGCCAAAGCCGACAGCGGCGATGGCCAGCGTCAACCATACCTGGACCCGCACCAGCGCTCCCAGTTCGCGGATGACGCTGGCGCCGTCGGCGACCTTATCCTTTGGCAGGAAGAGAGCAATCAGCAGAACCGTCAGGGCGCCGAGCCCGCCGACCATCGTGAAGGCAGCGCGCCAGTCGAGCAACTGTCCGAGGAAGGTGGCGATCGGCGTGCCGATCAGCGTTGCGATCGTCAGGCCGAGCATGACCCGTCCGACAGCCCGGGCGCGGCGATGGATCGGCACCATCGAGGCAGCAACCAGGGCGGCAACGCCGAAATAGGCACCGTGCGGCAGACCGGTCAGGAAGCGCAGCAGCGTGAAGCTGGCGAATGTCGGCGCAAGCGAGCTCATGATGTTGCCGGCGGCAAAGACAGTCATCAGGAGCAGCAGCAGGGTCCGCCGGGCGAGCTTGGACGAGAGCACCGCGATGACGGGAGCCCCGATGACCACACCCAGCGCATAGGCGCTGATGACATATCCGGCTTCCGGGGTCGTGACATGGAATGTATCGGCGACATTGGGAAGCAGCCCCATGATGACGAACTCGCCCGTGCCGATCCCGAAGCCGCCCATGGCCAGCGCCAGCATGACGAGCGCGACGGCTGTGCTGGACGGGGTTTCTGTGGCGGATGACGGATCGAGGTCGTCGATGACAATGTCGGTCACGAAGGCTCCAGTATGCGGGGCTGCAGGCGGCTCGGGGCGGTGCTACACAAATGGCGCCCGGCCTCAATTAAAGTTGGGATGAATATTGAAACGACGCACGACGCCGCGCTGCGACTATGAATCAAAACCGAAGACGCGTCCCCTGCGTTTTTCGCACCGCAGCATCTCCGGTTGTGCATATGTGGCGAGCGCGACCGGGGGTCACCTTTCTTCACGTTGGCGTGACGAGAACGGCTTGATTTTGCTCGATGACAGTCCATTTTAGATGCAGCCTAGGGTCGGCTGCAAAACATCTGCAGCCTGGGGAACGAGGAAACCGGGATCCTCCATGAAGCTTATCGGACTGTTCAATCGAGACGGCGGCACGTTCCGGACGACGGACATGGATGCCTACCAGAAACATGCAGAGCAGGTCTTCCGCGATGCTGGCCACACCTTTGAATGTAAGGTCGTGACCGGTAAGGAGATCGTGCCGGCCATGGAGCGTGCGGCGCGCGGCGACATCGACGGCATCATCGCCGGCGGCGGCGACGGTACGATTTCGGCAGCCGCAGCGGTCGCCTGGAAAAACAAGATCGCCCTCGGGGTCGTGCCGGCCGGGACGATGAACCTGTTTGCGCGTTCTCTGCGGCTGCCTCTGGACATCTGGCAGGTGCTCGACGTCCTTGCCAATGGCGAGGTCGACGCCGTCGATATCGGCAGCGCCAATGGACGGCCCTTCATTCACCAATACTCAGCCGGCATGCATGCGCGCCTGGTGCGCTATCGCAATTCCTTCACCTTCTCTTCGCGGATCGGCAAGATGTCGGCCAGCACCCGCGCCGCGCTCGGCGTTGTCTTCAACCCGCCGGAGTTCGAAGTCGTCTTCAATCTCGACGGCAAGAGCGAGCGTCGCCGTGTGTCGGCCGTTTCCGTATCGAACAATCCGTTCGGACAAAACGCCTTGCTCTATGCCGACGACCTGACGACCGGGGCACTGGGCTTCTATCTCGCAAAGCCGATGAAACCGCTGGGGGTAGCGCGTCTGGCCTTCGACATGCTGCGTGGCAAATTCCGCGATAATGCAGATGTGATGGTGATGCACACACCATCATTGCATCTCCACTACCCGAAGATGCGGCACAAGGCCCATTGCGTGATAGACGGCGAACTCCTGCCATTGGAGCGGGACGTCGAGCTGAAACTCCATCCACGCGAGCTCAAGGTCATTGTGGAGGAGGGGATTGCACGCCGGGTTGCAGCAGAGCAAAGGTCGGGCCCAGCGCCGACCTGACCACCGCTAGATCCTCGGCAGATAGGTCCTGTAGTCGAGATCGGAGACGGTACGGAGGAACTGGAGAGCTTCCTTTTCCTTCGTATCTGCAAACAGCGCACGGTATCGCTCGCCGAAGATCTCCCCGATAAAGGCGGAGGCGCGAAAGCGCTCGACGGCGGTCAAAAAATCATGGGTCAACCGCTGCGCACCGGGGGCAGCCGCACCTGGCGTGGTGGGGGCGCCGGGATCCAGATCCGCCGTCAGGCCGTCCAGCATGCCGCCGAGGATGGCTGCAATAGCCAGATACGGATTGGCGTCGGCACCGGGGACGCGGTGTTCGACACGGGCGCCGGGCCCATCCGTCTCGGGAATACGTAGTGCCGTGCCCCGATGATCGAAACCCCAATTTATTTCCACCGGCGCGAAAGAGCCCGGCTGGAAGCGACGATAGGAATTGGCGAAGGGTGCAAACACCAGCTGCGCCTCCTGCATCGTCCGCAGCAAGCCAGCGCATGCCGACTTCAACTTGACCGGCTCGCCTTCCGCAGCGTCGAGGATGTTGCGGCCCTGCTCGTCGAGGACGCTGACATGGACATGCAGCCCGGAGCCGGCGTGCTCGGTATAGGGCTTGGCCATGCAGGTCGATTTCAGACCATGCTGCCGGGCCGCTTGGGCAGCGATCCGCTTCAGGCCGATACAGTCGTCAGCGGCGGCGAGCGCATCCGGGCGATGCAGCAGGTTGACCTCGAACTGTCCCGGGCCAAATTCGGCGGTCGTCGCATCGGCGGGCAGGCCCTGCGCCCGGGCGTAGGCGCGCAACGTCTCGAGATAGTCGCCGAGAACATCGACCGCATCCATGTCGTAGAGCTGAAATCCATCCGGCTCGCCCCGATAGCTCAGCGCAGCGGGAGGTGCCGGCACGCCCGTCTCCCGCCAATCCCCCGCCATGAGATAGAATTCCAGCTCCGTCGCCACGACGGGTGTCAGCCCCAAAGCCCGGTAGCGTTCGATCACGGCAGACAGGATGGCGCGCGGGTCCATGAAGCTCGGGCCGCCGTCAAGCCTATGCATCGTGGCCAGCACCTGGCGTGATCCCTGGGGCGCCCACGGCATCGGTGCGAGGGTGCGCGGATCGGCGACGCACTTCCCATCGGGATCGCCGATCGTCATCGACAGCCCGTTCAGTTCGTCATTGTCGTAGCCCCAGATATCGAGCGTCTGGGTCGACTGCGGCAGACGCACGTCGCCCGCCCAGACCTTCTTTTCGGCCGAGAGCGGGATCTGCTTGCCGCGCAGCCGGCCGTTCATGTCGACGATCAGGATCTCGATGCGTGCGGCAGCGTCCGGCGCGGTGTCTTTTGCGGTGTCGGCGGTCATGCTCTTGAAAATCCTCGAATGCCCGGCCATGGTCGTAGCCGATCAAGCCCGGCCTTTCAATTCCGAAGGATTTGCAGACGATGTCCGAGACGAAACCGCTCTCCAATCTCGCCGCCATCGATGCTGCCCACCACCTGCATCCCTTCGCCGACACCGCCAAGCTGAATGCCGAGGGTGTCCGCGTCATCCAGCGCGGCGAGGGCGTCCACATCTTCGACAGTCAGGGTCGCAAATACCTGGACGGCTTTGCCGGCCTGTGGTGCGTGAACATCGGTTACGGCCGTCGCGAGATCGCCGAGGCGGTGGCGCGGCAGATGAACGAGCTGCCCTTTTACAACACGTTCTTCGGCACGACGACGACGCCGGCGACGCTGCTCGCCGAAAAGGTATGCGCCCATGCCGGGCCGAGTTTCAACCATATCTTCTTCACGAACTCCGGTTCCGAGGCCAACGACACCTGGTTCCGCATGGCGCGGGTCTACTGGAGCGCCGTCGGCAAGCCCTCCAAGAAGATCGTCATCGCCCGGCTGAACGGCTACCATGGCTCCACGGTCGCGGGCGCCAGTCTGGGAGGCATGAAATACATGCACGAGCAGGGCGATCTGCCGATCTCGGGCATCGTCCACATCGGGCAGCCCTACTGGTATGCTGATGGCGGCGATCTCTCGCCCGAGGACTTCGGCCTGAAAATGGCGCGCGAACTCGAGGCAAAGATCGACGAACTCGGCGAGGACAATGTGGCCGCCTTCGTGGCAGAACCGATCCAGGGGGCAGGCGGCGTCATTATCCCGCCATCGACCTACTGGCCGGAGATCGACCGGATCTGCAAGGCCCGAAACATCCTGCTTGTCTCGGACGAAGTCATCTGCGGCTTTGGACGTCTCGGCTCCTGGTTCGGCTTCCAGCACTACGGTTTCCAGCCCGACCTGGCACCGATCGCCAAGGGCCTGTCGTCGGGCTATCTGCCGATCGGCGGCGTGCTGGTGGGCGACCGCGTTGCCGAGGTGCTGATCAACGACGTCGGCGAATTCAACCACGGTTTTACCTATTCCGGCCACCCGGTCTGCGCCGCCGCAGCACTCGAAAACCTGCGCATCATCGAGGACGAACATCTGGTCGACCGCGTGCGCGACGACATCGGTCCATATTTCAAGGCGGCCTGGGGAAGCCTGGCCGATCATCCGATGGTGGGGGAGGCCGTCAGCGTGGGCCTGATGGGTGCCCTGCAGCTTGCCGCCGACAAGACGACCCGCCGACGCTTCGAAAAGCCGGATGCCGTGGGAGCGGCGATCCGCAATCATGCCCTTGCCAACGGCCTCGTGCTGCGCGCCACCGCCGACCGGATGCTCGCATCGCCGGCCCTGATCATCAGCCGCAGCGAGGTGGACACGATGGTGCGGATCGCTCGGCTGGCGCTGGATGCCGTGTGGGACGAGATGGCCGACCAGTCCCAGATCTAGCGCGGATAGATCCACGCATAAGCAAAGTGCGCAGTGTCGCCGCTCTTGCCGTGGATGTAGCCGACATCGGCCTGGCGCACGACGGTGTTGACGTATTCCGGCCCCAGCGCGGTGCTGACCCATTCGACCAGGATTGGCGGCAGGGCGTCGCGGCCTTTCTTCGGCAGCCAGACGAGCAGCACCGGACGCTCCGCCGTCCATTCGTAGGGCTCCGTCAGGTTACCGAAAAACCGTGACATCACGGGCACGTCGGGAAACTGCAGCCGGAGGTTTCCGGCCGGCAGCCAGTCGTCGGTCATGACAAGACCGGGTTTCTTGCCCTCGCTGCCGACGACTTGGCGGACAAAATCGGCATAGGGAACATTGTAGGCTTCGTAGGAGCCGAAGAGGCCCGGAAACGTCACCCGGGTCAAAAGCGCCGTCGGGATCAGCAGCATCATTACCAGCGGAATGTAGACGAAGCGCTTGGCAAAATCCTCGGCCCGCAGTCCCGCAATCTCCATCTTCAGGCAGAGGTAGATCGGCAGCAGGAACAGGAAAGGAAGCAGCCAGCGGTCGCGCATCGAGGTCATGCCGATGACGAAGATCAGCGCCAGCACGAGGACGGCAACCGCGAGGAAGATCGTCGCGAAGAAACGCGTCCATTCGTTCGATCGCCGCAGATTGGAAAGCAGGCTTTTGCCGAACACCAGAGCGTAGACGATACAAGTGGGCAGGCAGATGACGATCGTGAGCTTGAAGAATTCGAGGGGGCCCTGGACAAGCTTCACCCAATGGCTCTTCGGCGCGTCCTGCTCCATGATTCCAAGCGTACGGCCGGAGGCAAGGTCGAAATTGTGGAGCAGCCACAGGCCGTGCGGCAGGAAGATGATCAGCGCGACCAGCACGGTCACGATAAACCGCTTGTCGAAAATCCGTGCGCGGCCGCTCGGGTGCAGGAAAACGGCAACGATGGCAGCAGCGGCCAGCAGCGCGAAATTGTATTTCGACAGCATCCCGAGGCCGAGCGCCACGCCCGTGATCAGGTAACCGGTCCAGGACGGCGTCTTCAGCGTCCGGATGACGCCGTAGAGAAACAGGTTGATCGTCACCATCTGGGCGACCGTATGGGTGAGGTCGCGCTGCGCCTCCCAGAACAGTTGGGGGATGGTCAGGAGCGACAGGGTGGCAATGACGGCAAACAGCTTGTCGGCCAGCACGAGGCGGGCGAGCTTGTAGTAGGAGAGGTATAGCAGGAACAGCACGAGGTTCTTGACGATCGAAATGATCGCCAGCGACAGGCCGAACACGGATACGAACGCCGTCTGCACCCAATTGTAGAGCGGTGGCTGCGAATCGTAGCCAAGCGTCAGCCACTGCGAAAAGAACGCCTGCTGCGATTCGTCGTAGCGCATGCTGTGCGGCATCAGCATGCGCACGATGAACTCAAGGCAGAAATAGGCCGCGAGAATCCATATCACGGCATCGGGCTTGCGGATCAGCAGCCTATGCATTCGGATGGTCCCGGTCGAAAATCGTCCGGACGATGTAGTTCGGCGAATCGTCGTCGCGATAGTAGTTTCGGGCAATCATCTCGGCCAGGATGCCGGTGGTAATCATCTGCACCGAGGCGAGCAGCAGCACGACCCCGACCATCAGCATTGGACGGGTGCCGATATCGTTGCCCATGATGAACTTGTCGACGAATAGATAAGCCATAATGATCAGCGCGATGGCGCCGAAACCAAGTCCGAGCGATCCGAAGAAATGTCCCGGACGCGCCTTGTAGCGCATGAAGAACATCACGGAGAGAAGGTCGAGAATGACGCGGAAGGTGCGCGAGATCCCGTATTTGGATTTGCCGTGCGCACGGGCATGGTGGCTGACGGCCATTTCGCCGATCCGCGAGCTCGGCACGACGCTGGCAACCCAGGCCGGGATGAAGCGGTGCATCTCGCCCATCAGCTTGACCTGCTTGATGATATGGGTGCGGTAGATCTTCAGGCTGCAGCCATAATCATGCAGTTTGACGCCCGTCGTGCGGCCAATCAGGTAATTCGCGCACCAGGACGGGATCTTGCGTAGGAGCAGTCCGTCCTGGCGGTCTTTCCGCCAGCCGACCAGGAGGTCGAGGTCGCGGCGCTCCAGTTCGGCCACCATCGCCGGAATGTCTTTCGGGTCATTCTGCAGGTCGCCGTCCATCGTAGCGATCAGCCGTCCGGTGGCCGCGTCGATGCCGGCCTGCATGGCTGCCGTCTGGCCGAAATTCCGCTGGAGTTCGACCAGTCGCAAGGTCAGGCCGTCCTGGCTCAGGTAGCTGCGGGCGTTGACCAGCGTCGCATCCGTGCTGCCGTCGTCGATCAGGATCAGTTCCCACCGGCCGGGGAAGCTCGCCATCGACTGGCTGATGCGCTCGATCAACGGGCCGACACTGTCTTCCTCGTTGAAAACAGGCACGACCAGCGAAAGCTCGACTGGATTGACGGTATCCGCGTGAAGCCGATTAGACTCTGCCGTTGTCTGCAACGCTACTTTCTCCTAAAAGCCGCTATGACCGGTGGCCGGGCGAGCAAAGTTCGTTCCGTCAGCCGGAGCTCACACGGGTGCTTTCCTACATGAAGAGTCCAATGGTTGCCACCCGACAATCCTGGTTTATTCGAAGCCGGATGACCCTGCTGACCGCCGCCGTCGTCTTGCTCTATGCGGCCTTCATAGAATGGTTCTGGGGCTGGAGCGTCATCTTGGGAGAATGGGCAAAGGTCGGCGTCGTGCCGATCGTGATTGCCCTGCTGCTGCTGACGGGCACCTATTTCCTGCGCACCTGGCGGATCTACGATTATTTTCCGCAGGAATCCAAAGGCAATTTCGCAGCCTTGTTCCGCGTGACCCAGATCCACAACCTCCTCAACATCATGATGCCGTTCCGCACCGGCGAAACCAGCTTTCCGCTATTGATGCGCTCTGAATTCGGCATTCCGCTGGTTCGGAGCACAGCGGCGCTGCTGGTGATGCGGCTCCTCGATCTGCACGCCCTGTTGGCCGCCGCCGGCATCGGCCTCGCCATGACGTCTCCGAACAGGGCGGCCGCCTGGTTGCTCTGGTTCTGCTTCCTGCTGCTGCCGGTCGCAGCCTTTGCGGCCCGCAGTCTGCTGATCCGGTTTGCCGGCCGGGTGTTGCCGGCAAAAGCCCAGTCCATCGTCGTTGAGATCGAGCGCGGTCTTCCGGCCGATGCCGCCGCTTTCGCGCGCGCCTGGCTGATGACCGTCGTCAATTGGCTGGTCAAGGTGCTCGTGCTTGCCTGGGCGCTGGGCCTGATGCAGGTCGCCCCGCTCGCCGCCAGCTTCGGGGGCGCGCTCGGGGGCGAATTGTCTTCCGTGCTGCCCGTGCATGCCCCGGGCGGCGTCGGCACCTATCCCGCCGGCATTACGGCAGGCGCACTGGCCTTCGGCGCGCCGGCCGACAAGGCCGCGCTGACGACGCTGGCGCAGGCGAGCATCAACGGCCATCTGCTGATCGTCGTCTCCGCCCTGATCGGCACGGCGCTCGGATTGGTGATGTCGAGAGGGCCGGCGCGAACGCCGGTGTGAAACCTTCTCTCCCGCCACCCGGCGAGAGAGAAGAACCATTCTTATTGGAACGCGGTCTCGAAAAAGCTGCGCAGCTTGCGCGAATGCAGCGCTTCGGGCGGCATGGCCGCCAGCTTCTGGATGGCACGGATGCCGATTTGCAGATGCTGGTTGACCTGGGTCCTGTAGAAAGCTGTCGCCATGCCCGGCAGCTTCAATTCGCCGTGCAAAGGCTTGTCCGAAACGCAGAGCAGGGTGCCGTAGGGAACGCGGAAGCGAAAGCCGTTGGCCGCAATCGTTGCCGATTCCATGTCGAGCGCGATGGCCCGGGCTTGGGACAGGCGCTTGACCGGGCCCGCCTGGTCGCGCAGTTCCCAATTGCGGTTGTCGATGGTGCCGACCGTGCCGGTGCGCATGATCCGCTTCAGCTCGAAGCCTTCGTAGCCGGTGATTTCGGCGACGGCCGCTTCCAGCGCCACCTGCACCTCGGCCAGCGCCGGGATCGGAACCCAGACCGGCAGGTCGTCGTCGAGCACGTGGTCCTCGCGCATATAGGCATGGGCCAGCACATAGTCGCCGAGCCGCTGGCTGTTGCGCAGGCCGGCGCAATGGCCGAGCATCAGCCAGGCATGCGGTCGCAGCACGGCGACGTGGTCGGTGATCGTCTTGGCGTTGGAAGGGCCGACGCCGATGTTGATCATAGTGATCCCGGCATGGCCCTTCTTCTTGAGATGGTAGGCCGGCATCTGCGGCAGCCGCGGCGCGGCGATGTCCGTATCCGGCGAACTCGAGCCGGCATGGGTGATGATGTTGCCAGGCTCCACGAAGGCGGTGTAGCCGTCGCCGCCCTTGGCCATCAGGTCGCGCGCCCAGGTGCAGAACTCGTCGATGTAAAACTGGTAGTTGGTGAACAGCACGAAGTTCTGGAAATGCGCAGCGCTGGTCGCCGTGTAATGCGCAAGCCGCGCCAGCGAATAGTCGATGCGCTGGGCGGTAAAAGGGGCCAGCGGCGAGGGCTGGCCGGGTGGCGGGATGTATTCGCCATTGGCGATCTCGTCGTCGGTCGTGTTCAGGTCCGGCGTATCGAACAGGTCGCGCATCGGGATGTCGGCAAAGGTCGCCGCCGAGGCTTCGACATGTGCACCCTCGCCGAAGGCGAAATGCAACGGGATCGGCGTCGTCGATTCGGACACCACGACGGGCACGTTGTGGCTGCGCATCAGCAGCGCCAGCTGCTGGGTCAGATAATGGCGAAACAGCACCGGTCGCGTGATCGTCGTCGTATAGACGCCTGGTGCCGTCACGTGACCGTAGGACAGTCGTGAGTCGACATGGTTGAAGCTGGTGGTCTCTATGCTGACCTGGGGATAGAAAGCCCGGAAGCGCGCCTTGATCGGCTCCCCCTCGGCAAGCTCGGCAAACTTTGCGATCAGGAATGCCGTGTTGCGCTCGTAAAGCTCCGTCAGCGCGTCGACGGCCTTGACCGGGTCGTCAAAGATCAGAGGCGCGAAGGGCTCGGGTGACAGGACGTCCAGGGGAGAGAATTTGTTGCTCATGCGCCATTATAGAGTGCTGTCTTCAACAAGCAAATGACGGCATGTGAGGCAGCAGGGATTTTCGCAGGATTTTTTGATCGGTCACTCCGACACAACAGGCCGATATGGCAAGTACTTGTGTGCTTATTGTCTTAATTTCGGAGTTTATTATAAATTAACGACTTCTACGTCGTCTCTTGCCGGGGATCCTGCTCCACTTTGTGGCACGACTCCTGGCGATCGGTTCAAATCGTCATGTCCAGACTTCCCCATCTTTGTAGCGCTTTCCTACTGGGCGGTCGAGCAATAGTCGCTGGTCGACTGCGCGCATGTGAAGCTTGC
>CAZZZI010000057.1:0-22018 GCA_964658415.1 uncultured Sphingomonas sp.
GATGTCCGGAGGGCGGGGCCCTCCGGACGACACGCCTGATCAGGGTTCAAGCCAGATGTACTCTGCCATCGAGTAGCCCATCATGCCAGCCACCGGGTTGGTCAAAAGACCCTTCACCTTGCTGGAGATCGCATCTGCATTGGTGATGTAGGCCGGGATGATGGTGCCGGCTTCCTCAGAGATCATGGTCTGCATTTCGTTGTAGATCTCGTGGCGCTTGGTCTGGTCGAGCAGACCGCGGGCCTCGAGCAGCATCTTGTCGAACTTCGGCGACTTGTATTGGCTCTCGTTCCAGGGGGCGTCGGACGAGTAGAGAAGCGAGAAGTAGATGTCGGGGGTCGGACGCGGGTCGATGTTGCCGAAGTGGATCGGCGCCTTCAGCCAGTATTTGCTCCAGTAGCCGTCCGAGGGGACGCGCTGGACGTCAAGCTTCAGGCCAATGTCGGCACCTGCGGCCTGTACGATCATGGCCATGTCGACCGCGTTGCCGGCGGCATCCGAGGTGATGACAGGGATCGACTGGCCAAGGACCCCGGCCTTCTCGAAATAGTGCTTCGCCTTGTCAGGATCGAATGCTTTCGGCTTCAGATCGGCATTGTGGTAGACGTTTGCCGGAGAAATAGGCTGGTCGTTCCCGATCACGCCAAAGCCGCGCAGCGCCGAACTGACGATCTGTTCGCGATTGATCAGATATTTCATGCCCGTGACAAAGTCCGCCTTGTTCATGTCGAGGCGGATGTTGAGGTTCGTGTAGTTGCCGTTCGTCGACTTGGACAACTCGAAGCCACTCTCCGCTTCGACCTGCTTTGCCGAACGCGGGTTGATGGCGGCGGCCAACTGGATGTCGCCGGCCAGAAGCGCATTGACGCGCGCATTGTCGTCGCCGATGGCGAAGAATTCGAAGCTATCGATATGCGGCAGGCCCGGCTTCCAGTAGTTCTTGTTCTTCTTCATGATCGAGCGCACACCAGGCTCGAATGTTTCGAGCGTGAACGCGCCGGTGCCGATCCCCTTCGTGAAGTCGGTCGTTCCGTCCTGCACGATCATGAAATGTTGCAGCGCCAGGATGAAGGGAAGGTCGGCATTCGCTGCATTGAGCACGATCTCGACCGTTGTCGGGTCGACAGCCTTGATCTCTGAAAACTGGGCGGCGATCTTTGCGACCTTGGAACCGACGCTCGGGTCGAGGTGGCGCTTCAGGGCGAAGACGACGTCGGCGGAGGTGAGCGCCTTGCCGTTATGGTAGGTCACGCCCTTGCGCAGCGTCACGGTCCAGGTCTTGGCGTCCTTGCTGTCGAGCTTCTCGGCGAGTTCCATCTGGGGAACGCCGGTCGCGTCGAGGAAAGTCAGTCGGTTATAGAGGGAGCAGCAGCGCACGTAGTCGGTGCCGTTCGAAGCCTTGGCCGGGTCCAGCGTGTCGGCGTTCGAAGACGAAAGACCGGCGGCCTTGAAATGTCCGCCGGAAACCGGGGTTGCGGCAACGGCATTCGAGGCCCGGCCGAAAACCGCAGCGCCCGCTGTCAGCGCAACGCCGCTGGCCAGCATCAGCTTCAGGAGTTCGCGGCGGGACGCACCGCGACGAATTGCGTCCTCGACGCTTGCGTCGTCGGACTTCGTCCAATTGGTGATCTTGTCAGTCATTTCATTCCCCTTTTCTGTCGGTTGGGATAGCGGCCGTCTTGATTGCGGACCTTCCACCTCGGTTGATTGTCACAACGGACCGTTGCAGGTTTTGTGATGGCGTTGTGCAAGCTGGTTGTCGGCGCAGAACCGTCGCTTCCCACGATCAGCAAGGTTCCGAATACTGAAATCTGAAAGAAGAAATGTTGCCTTTCACCCAGTCTGCGATGTCGGGGCCTGGAGTTCGGCCCGTTTCCCAATTGAAGTGTTGCATGGCGACTGTGGCTTATTCTCCGATATTGCCGGAGGCAGCAGCATAAAATTGCGAACTTTGCTGCTCCGGCGATATTTCGGGAATCCTCTCTCAGGCCATTGCGGACCTGACATCCGGGTCGGCGAGCGTTTGGTCCAGCGTCTTGCGGGTCCGCTCAATGATCGCGTCGATCTCGGCATCGGTACAGCAGAGCGGCGGTGCATAGCCGAGGACGCCCTGCGGGAAAGCCCGGATGACGAGGCCATTGTCCCAGGCGCGGTCGAAGATGCGCCGGGCGGGCATGGCGGCGGCGGGAAGCGGGGTCTTCTCCGCCTTGTCGGTCACGAGTTCGACGCCTGCGAGCATGCCGCGGCCGCGGACATCGCCCACCAGCGGGTGATCACGCAGACTTTCCAGCCCGGCCATCAGGCGGACACCAGCCTTGTGGCCGTTTTCCAGCAGGCCGCCTTCGTAGAGCTTCAGCACCTCAAGTGCGACCGCCGCACTGACGGGATGGGCCGAATAGGTATAGCCGTGGCCCACGGCGGCTTCGCCGGCACCATCGGCAATCACGTCATAGACGCCGTCAGACATGAAAACCGCGCCCATCGGCACGTATCCGGAGGTCAGGCCCTTGGCGACCGTCATCATGTCGGGAACGATGTCCTCGTCGGCGCAGGCAAACAGCGGCCCCGTCCGGCCGAAGCCGGTGATGACCTCGTCGGCGATGAACAGGATCCCACAGTGATGGCAGAGGTCGCGGATGGCCTTGATCCAGCCTTTCGGCGGCACGATGACACCACCGGAGCCCTGGATCGGCTCGGCATAAAATGCTGCAACACGGTCCGGCCCGATTTCCTCGATCTTCGCCTTCAGTGTCGAGAGCGACGCGTCGATAATCGTTGCCGCATCCTCGCCGACCGGGTTGCGATAGGGATAGGGCGACGGGATCTTGTGCTGCCAGTCGAAGGGAACGCCGAAGCCGGCATGGAAGGCCGGAAGTGCCGTCAGTCCGGCGCCGACTGTCGATGAACCGTGATAGCCCTGCTGGATCGAGATGAACTGGTCGCGCTTCGGTTGACCCTTGGCATGCCAATAATAGTGGACGAAGCGGATGGTCGAATCGACGGCATCGGATCCGCCGAGCGTGAAATAGAGCCTGTTGAGATCGCCGGGCGCGCGGTCGGCGAGTTCGGCGGCAAGCCGGATGGCAGCTTCCGAGCCGAGGTCGAAATATCCCGTCGCATAGGGCAGTTCGCGCATCTGGCGGGCAGCCGCCTCAACGATGCTCTCGTGGCCGTAGCCGGCATTGACGCACCAGAGGCCCGCGAAGCCGTCGACCAGTTGATGTCCGCTGGCGTCGGTGACGGTTGCGCCGCGGGCGGATTTCAAGACCCGCACCCCCTGGCGTTCATGTCCGCGATAGGAGGCGACGGGATGGATAAGATGGGCGCGATCGAGTTCGACCAGGGAATTGGCAAGCATTCTGCGTCTCCAGATGAGTTCAACCGAGGGCCTGGTTGGCCAAAGCGTAGACTTTTCGGCGGGCCTGTTCGGCATTGTCCTTGGGCGGGCGCCGCATGGCGATGCCGCCGCCGGCATGGGCAAGTCCGATTTCGGCAAGAAAGGAGGCAAGGCCGGTCTCGCTTCCCGTATCGACGCGCAGAAACGCGCCGGGACGCGAGGAGGCATGATAGGCAATGAGTGCACGGGCCTTTTCGACATCGGGCGCAATGACCGGGCCGATCACCTCGCCGCGTCCGAAGGGGCGGATCGCCGCATAGGCTTCAAGCGCATCCCCCTGGCGGATTACTGCAATGCTTCCGCAGGCCATGAGCGCATCGATCATTCCCGACCGATCCGCACCATAGGCCTCGCGGTCGAGCATCTTCAGGGCGTCGAGATCGCCGGCAGCCATGGCCTCGACCCCCTCGGGGGCGGCGCAGGGGAGCACATGACCCTGGTACTGCAGGATCGTTCCGACGGCGACAAAGCCGAGCTTTTCATAAAGCGGGAGGCCTTCCTGCGTCGCGATGAGGCGAAGCGGCCGACTGCCGGCCAGTTCGAATGCCTCTTCCATTAGCTTGCGGCCAACGCCGAGGCCGCGCATGGACTTGTCGACGATGACCATGTTGATGGTGGCGCAATCGTCCCCATACGGTGTCACGAGCGTCGTCCCGGTGACGCGGCCATCCGGATTTATGGTGACAACACCAGCGCTCAGCTGCTGCACCAGCATCCAGTCTTCGCGCCGGTGTGGCCAGTTCTCCGCTTGCGTCAGCGCGAAGGCACCATCGATGTGCTCAGGCCCGAAGGCGACGATGTCAAAATGGCTCTGCATGGGTATCCCTTTCCTGACCTGAAGTCTCGGGCAGGAAGGGGAAGCTATTCATCTGAAAGCATAGGTCTTCGCACTATCTTCCCCCAAACCTCAGTGCGCATCCCGCATCTTATGCTGACAGCGAAGCTGGCGGGCCCGGCGGCGTGCAGAGGGGCGGTGCATTGACGGGCCGTTGTGCAATACTGTGCCAAACGAGGCGGTGATTAAGAAACTTTGTGCTTCCGGGGCATGCCAATTCGCGCCGCCAAGGCAAGTTGCGTCATTCTATGATGGGGCCACTGCACACAAAGCCAGAGGATAAACGTCATGGCCCCCTTTCGCCCGAAATATATCTCCTTCGATTGCTACGGCACGCTGATCAATTTCGACATGGCGGGTGCGGCCGACGACCTTTATGGCGACCAACTGGATGAGCAGGCGATGCAGAAATTCAAGAAGAATTTCGCCGCCTATCGTCTCGACGAGATCATGGGAGCGTGGAAGCCCTATGCGGATGTCGTCCATAATTCGCTGTCGCGGACCTGCAAGGCGAACGGCGTCACCTTCAAGGACGAAGATGCCAAGACGATCTATGAGCGCGTTCCCACCTGGGGTCCCCATGCGGATGTGCCGGCCGGTCTTGCCAAGGTCGCCAAGGAAATTCCGCTGGTCATTCTTTCCAACGCGATGAACTCGCAGATCATGTCGAATGTCGAAAAGCTCGGTGCGCCCTTCCACAAGGTCTATACCGCCGAGCAGGCACAGGCCTACAAGCCGCGTTTCCAGGCGTTCGAATATATGTTCGACATGCTGGGCTGCGGGCCGGAAGACGTTCTGCATTGCTCGTCCTCTTTCCGCTATGACCTGATGTCGGCCGATGATCTCGGTATCGAGAACAAGGTCTGGGTGAACCGCGGTCATGAGCCGGCCAACCCCTATTACGGCTATACCGAAATCGCCGACATTTCAGGACTTCCCGGCGTCGTCGGCTTGTAAGGGCGATGACTATGAAATTCGTCTCCTATTGGCATGACACGGCGCCGGCCTTCGCCGGTGCCGCGCAAGGGCCAGTCAGCGGGCACTTCGATGTCGCGATCGTCGGTGCGGGCTTTACCGGGCTTGCCGCTGCACGGCAGCTTGCCAAGGGCGGGGCGAAGGTCGTCGTCCTGGAAAGCGAGCGCGTCGGCTTCGGCGCGTCGGGCCGCAACGGCGGACATCTGAACAACGGGCTCGCGCACAGCTATCTCGGCGCGAAGGCGGAGCTCGGCAAGGAGCGCGCCATCGCGCTCTACAAGGCGCTGGACGACTCCATCGATACGATCGATGCCTTGATCGCCGAAGAGGGTATCGACTGCAACTTCCGCCGCTCGGGCAAGCTGAAGCTCGCGTCCAAGCCCAAGCATTTCGAAGCGATCGCACGCAATTTCGAAGCGCTGAACAGGGAATGCGATCCCGATACGGCGCTCCTGACGTCCGACGACCTCAAGAGCGAGGTCGGCTCGCCCTTCTATGGCGCAATGCTCTCGAAGAAGAGCGCCATGATGCATATGGGGCGCTATGTGGTGGGTCTGGCCGAGGCGGCGGCTCGCCATGGCGCTTCCATCCATGAAGCCGCGGCGGTCAGCGATCACCGCGAGGCCAACGGCATTCATACGCTGGTGACCGCACGCGGCGATGTGACGGCGGCCAATGTGATCCTGGCGACCGGCGCCTACACGACACGGAATTTTTCCTTCTTCCGCCGCCGGATCATTGCCGTCGGCAGCTTTCTGATTGCGACACGGCCACTGACCGAAAGCGAGACTGCGGCCGTGATGCCGGGCAACCGCACTTGTGTGAACACGATGAACATCGGCAACTATTGGCGCCTTTCGCCGGATAACCGGCTGATTTTCGGAGGTCGCGCACGATTTTCCGCGACCTCAGACCAGCGCTCGGATTCCAGAAGCGGCGAGATTCTGCGCGAGAGCATGGAGCGCATCTTTCCGCAGCTGAAAGGCATCGACATCGACTATTGCTGGGGCGGCCTCGTCGACATGACGGCGGATCGCTATCCCCGCGCCGGTTTCCAGGATGGCCTGTGGTATGCCATGGGCTATTCCGGTCATGGCGCGCAGCTTTCGACCCATCTGGGCATGATGGTGGCGGACGCAATTCTTGGTCGCGCCGACCGTAACCCGATGCGCGACTATCCCTGGCCGGCGGTGCCCGGTCATTTCGGCAAGCCTTGGTTCCTGCCGCTGGTCGGCCAATATTACAAGCTGCTCGACAAGTTCCAGTAAGACCCTCCAGGCCTACTCCCCGAAGGCACAAACTCAAGGCACCGATTGGAAGCAATCAGTGCCTTCTTTTTTCGTCAAGGATGATGGGACGTCGGACGGGATGGAGCCAGCCCGGCGTCCCCGTCAGGCGAGCCCGCCGATGTGGAAGCTCTTGGTTTCGAGATATTCCTCGATCCCCATCTGCGCACCCTCGCGGCCGAGACCGGATTGCTTGACGCCGCCGAAGGGGGCGACTTCCATGGAGATGAGACCGGTATTGAGCGCCACCATGCCGAATTCCAGCGCTTCTCCGACGCGCCATGCGCGCTTCATGTTCTCCGTGTAGAAATAGGAGGCGAGACCGAACGGGGTGCCGTTGGCAATGGCGATGGCTTCCTCTTCGGTCTCGAAGCGGAAGAGTGGAGCCACGGGGCCAAAGGTCTCTTCGCTCGCGAGCTCCATGTCGGTTGTCGCGCCCGTGAGCACCATCGGCGCGGTAAATTGGGCGCCTTTCGGCAGGACGGGCGTCGCGGTGATGATCTTGCCGCCCTTTGCCAAGGCATCGGCAACATGGCGTTCGATTTTTTCAATCGCCGCGCTGTTGATCATCGGACCGATCGAAACGCCGGGTTCCGTGCCCAAGCCAACCTTCATCGCTTCCACGCGGGCCTTCAGCATGGCGGCGAACGTGTCGTAGACGCCGGATTGCACCAGGATGCGGTTGGCGCAAACGCATGTCTGACCTCCATTGCGGAATTTCGAGGCAAGTGCGCCTTCGATCGCAAGATCGAGATCGGCATCGTCGAAGACGATGAAGGGTGCATTGCCGCCCAGTTCCAGGCTCAGGCGCTTGATGCTGTCGGAAGCGCCGCGCATCAGGAGCGAGCCGACCCGCGTCGAGCCGGTGAAGGAGATCTTCCGCACCGTCTCGTTCGCCATGATCTCGGTGCCGATATCGTTCGGCATGCCGGTGACGATGTTGATGACGCCCGCCGGGATGCCCGCCCGTTCCGCAAGCACCCCGAGCGCCAGCGCCGAAAAGGGCGTGAATTCCGATGGCTTGATGACGACCGTGCAGCCGGCGGCGAGCGCCGGCGCCACCTTGCGGGTGATCATCGCATTCGGGAAGTTCCACGGCGTGATGATGCCGCAGACGCCGACCGGCTCCTTCATCACTAGAATGCGGCGGTCGCGGCTCGGTGCGGGGATCATGTGACCGTTGATGCGGCGCGCCTCTTCCGAAAACCATTTGACGAAGGACGCACCATAGCGGATTTCGCCGCGCGCCTCGTCCAGCGGCTTTCCCTGCTCGCTGGTCAGGATGAGCGCCAGATCGTCGATGTTTTCGATGATCAGGTCGAACCATTTTTCCAGCAGAATGGCGCGCTGGGCATGGGTTTCGGCTTTCCAGGTCTTCCAGGCCGCATTTGCGGCCTCGATCGCGGCGCGCGTATCTGCGCCGTCCATGTCCGGAACGGTGCCGATGGCATCCTGTGTTGCCGGATTGATGACATCGACGGTTTTTCCGGAGCGCGCGGCGACCCAGTTTGCGCCGATCAGTCCAGCCTGGCTGAGCAGGCTCTTATCCTTGAGGTTCAGCATGGACGTATCCTTACAATGTTGTCAGTGCGTTCTTGACCGCACCGGTAATCGTGGCGGTCGTGTCCTTTCCAGGCGCCGTGCCGATGCCCCTGCCCGTGGTGATCGCCAGCGCCTTCATGATGCGCCGGGCTGCCTGTGTCTCGCCGAGATGCTCCAGCATCATGGCGCCCGACCAGATGGTGGCCATCGGGTTTGCGATCCCCCTGCCGGCGATGTCCGGGGCCGAGCCGTGGACGGGCTCGAACATCGAGGGTGCCGAGCGGTCCGGATTGATGTTGGCCGAGGCCGCAAAACCGAGGCCGCCTTGAATCGCCGCACCGAGATCCGTGAGAATATCGCCAAAAAGGTTCGATGCGACGATGACGTCGAGGCTTTCGGGCGCCATGACCATGCGCGCGGCCAGCGCATCGACGTGATAGCTGGTCACCTCGACCTCGGGATATTCGGTGGCCAGCCGCTGGGTGATCTCGTCCCAGAACACCATGGAATATTTCTGCGCGTTGGACTTGGTGACCGAGGCAAGCTTGCCGCGACGGGCCTTTGCCTGTTCGAAACCGAAGCGGATGATGCGCTCGACGCCCTTGCGGGTAAAGATCGAGGTTTCGACGGCAACCTCGTTATCCATGCCCTGGTGGACGCGGCCGCCCGCGCCGGAATATTCGCCTTCCGTATTCTCGCGGATGCAGAGAATGTCGAAATTCGCCGCCTTCAGCGGGCCTTCCACACCCGGCAGGAGGCGGTGGGGGCGGATATTGGCATATTGCACGAACGCCTTGCGTATCGGCAGCAACAGCCCGTGCAGGGAAACGGCATCCGGGACCTCTTTCGGCCAGCCGACGGCGCCCAGGAAAATGGCGTCGAAGCCGCGCAGCGTCTCGATCCCGTCTTCCGGCATCATCCGCCCGGTTTCCTTGTAGAAGGCGCAGGACCAGGGAAATTCCGTGCCATCGAGCGCGAAGCCGGCGGTTTCGGCAGCGGCTTCCAGGACCTCCCAGGCGGCGTCGACAACGTCACGTCCGATGCCATCACCGGGGATCAGGGCGATTGAATAGGTCTTCATGGTTTCTTCCTCAGAGGCTGATGAGCACGCTCTTGGTCTTGCGGTTTGCATGATAGGCCTCGCGTCCGAGATCCTTGCCGATTCCCGAGCGCTTGTAACCGCCGGTGGGCAGGATATGGTCGCGCGAACGGCTGTAGCGGTTGACCCAGACGGTGCCTGCTTCGAGCTTGCGGGCAAAGCGGATCGTGCGCGACAGGTCTTTCGTGAAGAGACCGGAAGCCAGACCGTAGATCGGGTGGGACGAGAGCGCCAGTGCCTCTTCCTCGGTCTCGAATGTCTGCACCGTCAACACGGGTCCGAAGATTTCCTCGACAATGGCTGGGTTCATCTGGTCGACATTGGCGATCAGGGTCGGCTCGAAGAAATAGCCCTCGCCGGCCATCAAGCCGCCGCCCGTCAGGCATTCGCCGCCGGCTGCTTTCGCGGCATCGACGATGCTGGCGATGCGGGCGCGCTGCCGCTCGGAAATGATGGGCGAATATTGCGTTGTCTCGTCCCAGGTCGGGCCGGGACGCACCGTTTTCATCTGCGCGACAATTGCCGCGACAAGCCTGTCCGCGACCGATTTCTCAATGATCAGCCGTGTGCCGGCGACGCAGGCCTGGCCGGCATTGAAGATGACGCTGCCCGCGATTGCGGCAGCAGCCTTGTCGATGTCGGCATCGGCAAAGACGATCTGCGGGCTCTTGCCGCCCAGCTCCAGCGTCATCGGCTTGACGCCGGTGCGGGCAATATTCTCCATGATCGCCGAGCCCGCGCGGGTGGAGCCGGTGAAGCTCACCTTGGCAATGTCGGCATGGCCGGTGAGCGCGTTGCCGGTGACGGGACCATCGCCGAGGACGACGTTGATGAGACCCGCCGGAATGCCGGCTTTCACGGCGAGCTGAGCCATGTAGACGGTCGAGAAGGGCGTCATTTCCGACGGCTTGATCACCACGGCATTGCCCGCCGCAAGAGCTGGGCCGAGCTTCCAGCCGGCCATGGAGATGGGGAAATTCCACGGCGTGATCGCGCCGACAACGCCATAGGGTTCGCTGACGATCATGCCGAGTGTCTGATCGTCGGTCGGCACGAGATCGCTGCCTTCCTTGTCTGCAAATTCGGCGAAGAAGCGGATCTGTTCGGCCGTCACGGCAATGTCGCCGGCAACGAGCTGGCCCACGGGGCGCGTCGAGGACAGGGCCTCTATCTTTGCCAGGGTTTCGGCTTCCCGTTCGATCAGGTCGGCCCAGGCTTGCAGCGCCTTGGTCCGCTCGCGCGGGCGCACGCCGCCCCAGTTGCTGGCTTTCAGCGCCGCCTTGGCATTCTCGACAGCACGGTCCACCAGATCGGCGTCGGCCACCGGACAATCGGCATAGGCCTTCGCGTCGGACGGCCGATGCATCGCGATGCCGTCCGTGGTCGCGATAAGTTCGCCGCCGATAAAATGGCCGATGGGCAGAGACAGGCCATCGGGATCGAAACTGAGGCTCATGGGATGTTCCTTCTCGGGATGTCCGAGACCGGTCAGACCATCCGAGCATGATCGTTGCGCTGGACTGTGCCGACCAATGTTTCCTGGATTTGAAGGCAGCGGCAGACGGCCTTCCGAAAGGCAGGAATGCCGCCGCCTTAAAGGCTCTTGTCAGTTCACGACGACGTAGAACTTGCGCACCGTCTCGATCGTCTTCCAGACCCCGACGAAGCCGGGCTTCATGACGAAGCTGTCGCCTGTCTTGTAGGTGACGGGTTCGCCGCCCTCAGGTGTGATCTCAACGAGACCGGAGAGGATGTGGCAGAATTCGAAAACCTCGCCCTTGATCGACTTCGTTTCGCCGGGGGTGGCTTCCCAGACACCGGAAAGAACCTTGCCGTCCTTTGCCTCATCCATCGCCCAGGTCTTGAAGGACGGGGAGCCGGCAATCAGCTTCTCGGGCGCCGGCAGCGATTCACGAGGTGCAAAGGTCGGGTTCGGGTCGAGGGTTTTCAGCAGGGACATGTCGATCCTTTCGGTTGTTTCAATAGCCACGGCGTCGGTCGACGAGCCCGATGGGATCGAGACCGGCGAGATGCCGTTTGATGTTGTCTATGACGATCCGTGCCGCACTGGTTGGTTGGGTAACGCTGGCGATATGCGGCGTGAGGATGATCTTTGGATGGGTCCAGAAGGGATGCCCTTCCGGCAATGGTTCGGGATCGGTGACGTCGATCATCGCAGCCGAGAGATGGTCGCTGTCGAGTGCGTCCAGCAGGGCTGCATGGTCGAGCTGCGGGCCGCGGCCCGCATGAACGAGAGCAGCACCCTTCGGCAACTTTGCGAAGAGGCTTGCACCCAGAAAGCCGCGCGTCTCGTCCGTCAGTGGTAGAAGGCAGACCAGGATGTCGCTTGCCCGAAGCATCGCATCGAGGCCATCGGCGCCGTGATGGCAGACAACGCCGTCAGGCGCACGGGCGCTGCGGCTCCAGCCGGCAATCGGGAAGCCGAATGGCTTCATCCGCTCGATGATGGCTTGCGCGAGCATGCCGAGGCCGAGAATGCCAATGCGGCGCTCGTCGGCCTGCACCTGTGGCACGGGTGCCCAGAGTCGACGACTTTGCTGGTCGAGATAGGCGGGCAGATTGCGGTGCAGCGCGAGTGCGGCCAGAAGCACGTATTCCTGCATCATCCGGACGATGCCGTCCTCGACCATGCGGACGATTTTCACATGGTCTGGCACCAGGTCGAGATTGAACTGGTCCACGCCGGCACCGATGGAGAACAGGATTTCCAGGTTCCTGTAGCGGTCGAGATCGTCAGGCACCGTCCAGGTCATGAGATAGCGGACGTCATCGTGGTCGACGCTCGTCTCATCCATGCTGAAAGACAGGTCCGGCAGCGCCTCGGCAAAGGCCTGGGCAAAGATTGCACCGCGCGTCGCATCGGACCTGAAGAGAAATGTCATCGAACCATCCGCCTCAAGCTTGGCAGCGCTGGCCAAGCGCCTCAATGAAGTTCTGGCAGGCGACGAGCTCGCTATCGAGGATGAATTCGTCGGGCTTGTGGGCTCGGCCGATGTCGCCGGGTCCGCAGATGAGAGCATCGATGCCGGCTGCCTGATAGAGGCCGGCCTCGGTGCCGTAGCTGACGGCACCGAGCGCCGTCTGGTTCGTGAGGTCTTCGACCAGGGATACCAATGGCGATGAGCGATCGAGCGCCAGCGCCGGGTAAGCGCTCATCTCGTCCCAATCGACCGAGAAACCCGCCTCGCGCAGTGCCTCCGCCTCTCTTCGGATGGGGGCCAGCAGGCTCTGCGGATCGACACCCGATACTGCACGCGCCTCCAGTTCGAGGCGGCAAAGGTCCGGCACGATATTGATCGCCTTGCCACCATTGATCACCCCCACCTGCAGCGACGAGTAGGGCGGCTCGAAGGACTGGTCGAACGGCCCGACGGACAGCCGGTCCGCTTGCTCGATTGCCGCATTGAGCACGCTTGCCATGGCATGAATGGCATTGAGGCCGAGATCGGGACGGGAGGAGTGACCGGCTCGCCCTCGAATGGTCACGCTGGCGGCCGCTTTTCCTTTGTGGGCGAGAACGGCTCGCATATTGCTCGGCTCGCCGATGATGGCGCCGAGCGGGGTGGTGCAAAGCGCCGGCAGTTTGGCGATCAGATGCGGCACGCCGCGGCATCCCGCTTCCTCGTCGTAGGAAAACGCAAAGTGGATAGGGTGGGCAAGATCGGCCCTTGCCAGCTTTGGCGCTGCGGCGAGTGCTGCGGCCAGATAGCCCTTCATGTCGGTCGTGCCACGCCCGTAGAGCCGTTCGCCATCACGACGCAGGCTGAAGGGCGATGATGTCCATTCCGCCACTTCCGCGGGCACAACATCCATATGGCCGGAAATGATGTAGCCCGGGACATCGCCAGGGCCGATGGTCGCAAAAAGATTGCTGCGGTCGCCTTCCGGACCAGGCAGAACGGTGACCGCGAAATTTTCTGCTTTCAGATAGGTGCTGATCCACTCGACGATTTCCCCGTTGGGCGTACCCACAACGGTTGGAAAGGAAATCAGCCGAGCCAGAATTTCAGTCGCGTTCATATTGTCCCCGGCGCATGGATAGCCGCCCCGTCATTTCATGGCGATAATGAAGCATGACGGTTTATTGGCAGATTGAATGCCGAACCTGCGTTCGCTTCGGTCGATTGTTGTGCTTCAATGGGCCTTAACGGCGATTTATGCGGTGGCGCCGGTTTACGATGGTGAGGCTGTCGCGGAAACATGGCGCGCTGCGCATGATTACTCTTGATTGCCGGGGGCGGGACTTTGGGGCCAAGCAAAAAAAATCAGATCGCCGCCTTCTCGATGCAGATCGCCGACGTGCAGGATGCCGATCTGGACCAATTGCATGCGCTGTCGATTTCCGTAGGCTGGCCGCACCGGGGGGAAGACTGGCAATTCCTGCGCGAGGTTGGCGAGGGCGTTGTCACCAATGATGAGATCGGCAGGATCATGGGCTCCGCCATGTGGTTCCGCCAGGCGGAAGATCTCGCGACAATCGGCATGGTCATAACGTCTCCCCGCCTGCAGACCCAGGGAACCGGCCTCTGGCTGATGGACTATGCACTCAAGGAACTCGAGGGCGTCAACCTCAGGCTCAATGCCACCCGCGCGGCCCAACGGCTTTATCATTCCCTCGGCTTTGCGCCGGAAAAGACGGTCTACCAGTGTCAGGGCATCGTGAAGGGCGGAGCGGGTGCTGCCTGTGGCGTTCCGCAGGGTGACATCCGTCTTCTCACGGAAGAAGATCTGCCGGCAATCACTGCCCTCGACGGCGTGGCCTTCGGCGTCGTGCGCGCGGGTTTGATCGACAAGCTCTTCCGGCAATCCGTCGGCTATGGCCTTTATCGCGACGGCCTGTTGACGGCATTTTCGCTCTGTAGACCTTTCGGCCGTGGCCATGTGGTTGGCCCCATCGTCGCATCGGACGATGCCGACGCCATCGATGTTCTTTCTCCCCATATACAGGAACATGAAGGCCGGTTCCTGCGGCTCGATACCCACTTCGAAAGCGGCGATTTTGCACTTCTGGCCATCCGCAGTGGCATGTCCGTCTTCGACACCGTGCTCACGATGTCGCTGGGCAAGAGGCTGCAGGAATTTGGCCCCGCTGGTTCCGATGCGCCGATCACCTATTCGCTGGTCAGCCAGACGCTCGGATAGGCGAATTGACGGACAACACCGCGATCGGTGGGCAGAGCCAGAAACGCACGGCGAATGACAAGGATGAAACATGAAGACGCTGCTCCTGAGCAAAGAGGACGTAAGCCGCCTGATCAGCAATCGGGACGTTATCGGGGCCGTCGAAGATGCCTACAAAGCCTTCAGTTCCGGTCAGGTCGAACAGCCTGACTATCTCTCGATCCACCTGCCTGCGCCTCGAGGGGAAATCGACTTCAAGCTCGGCTACTACAAAGTCAACGAGACGATCTCCATGAAGGCCTCTTCGGGCGGCTTCAAGAACAACCCCGAAAGCTTTGGATTGCCGACCGGCATGGGGACGATCATTCTATTCGACGCCCAGAGCTGCGCCCTCACCTGCGTTATGGATGGAAGCCTGATCACAGGTTTGAGAACCGGTGCCTCCGGTGCCGTATCGGTCAAGGCGCTGGCCAGGAAAAACGCCTCGAAAATCGCCTCGATCGGCACCGGAAATCAGGCAAGAATGCAAATCCGCGCCATCAACGAGGTCATGAAGATCGACGAGATCTATGCGTGGAGCCGGACCGCCGAAACGCTCGCCAAATTCAAGGACGACATCGAAAGTGAACTGGGCATTCCGGTCATCGTTACCGGCTCCAAGCAGCAAGCCGTCGAGAAAGCCGACATCCTGATTACGACGACCCGCGGCTTGGGTGCACCCGTGGAAGCGGCCTGGGTCAAGCCGGGGACGCACATTGTCGCCATCGGAACCGATCAGCGCGGCAAGCAGGAGTTGGAGCCGGAGATCTTCAGGAACGCGAAAATCGTCGTCGACTCGATCGCGCAATGTACCGAGAAGGGCGAGACCTGGCATCCGCTCAACCGGAATATCATCACCAGAGGCGATATCTACGCCGAAATTGGCGACATTTTGCTGGGCCACAAACCCGGTCGTGAGAATGACGATGAGGTGACCATCTTCGATTCCACGGGAATGGCGATACAGGACATCACCACGGCAGCCAGGATCTATCGCAATGCCATCGAGCAGAACGTCGGAACCCTGTTTGAATTCTTCTCGTGAGCAAGCTCTCCGGTCCCCGGCGGATGGCTCCGTGTCCGGAAAGCCTCAGCTCCTTCCAGACTTTTCCAAATAGACATCAACTCCAGATTCCTCTGAATTGCAAAAAGGCGGCGAAGGTGAACCAGCAAGACAATCATCGCAACTACCCCACCATCGAGGATATCCGGGAGGCCCGGATACGGCTTCAGCCCTATATCAAGCGCACACCGCTGCTGCGCGCGGAACGGATCGAGAAGGCTGTCGGCTGCCAGCTCTATCTCAAACCGGAAACGCTACAGATTACCGGTGCATTCAAGATTCGCGGGGCTCTGAATGCGGTACTCTCTCTACCCAAGGAAAAGATCGCCAAGGGTCTGATCTCCAGTTCGTCGGGCAATCATGCACAAGGCCTGTCCTATGTCGCCAGGATGCTGGGCACGAAAGTCCTGCTGGTGCTGCCGACCACGACGGCGAAGTTGAAAATCGAGAATACGAGGGCTCTTGGCGCAGAAGTCATTCTTTTCGACGGCGACAATGCTGCCAGATGGAAACGGGTCTATGAATTGGCCGAGGAAAACGGTTACACGGTCGTCCATGGGTTCGAGGATCCGATGGTCATGGCGGGCCAGGGCACAATGGCCTGCGAAATCCTCGAGGATCTCGAAGACGTCGACACTGTGATCGTTCCCTTGGGCGGTGGAGGCCTCATCTCCGGCGTCGCGACCGCCATCAAGGAGACCAATCCGCGCGTGCGCGTGATCGGCGCAGAGCCGGCGCTGACGCCGAAATACTTCCACAGCCGGATCAACAAGGCCCCTACGTCACTTCCGCTGCTCGACACGATTGCCGATGGATTGAGGATCAGCGTTCCCGGCAGAAACCCCTATCCCATCATCGAAAAATATGTCGATGAGATCGTTCTGGTCGACGACGAGCATATCATTCAAGGCATGCGGAGCCTCGCCGTCGATGCAAAATTGATTGCCGAACCGGCAGCATCGATTGGCATCGGAGCCCTGTTGGCCGGTTCCATCGCCGTCAGGCCGGACGAGAAGGTGTGCGTCATTCTGACCGGAGGCAACTGGGAACTGGACGCGCTTGCCGAGATCTACAAGTCTCCTGCGGTCTGACGTATCTTCGAGAGCTCGCGCAGGTAACCATCAGGGGAAATGCAATTGTTCGGAAACGCGTCTTCCGCCGACAGGGTCATTTTGTAACCTGCGAGGTCCGAAGGTCACGCGGGTGAACGACGCCGTTTCGACCGTCGCCGTTCTGTCGATCGCAACATTGTTGGCGGCAAGCCCTGCAAGGCCGCGCTGGCGCAAAGGCCCTGTAGGTATCCGTTGCAACGGCATGAATGGCGCGACTGCTCGAAGGCGCCATTCCATAGGCAATCGCCCCCGATGCGACGATAAGAAAAACGGGCTCACAAGTGCAAACTCTTACGCCGTCGCGCCGGAATTGATCTTCACGAACCCGCGCATCAACGCACCCCTCTTACCGTGCCATGCTGCTCTTGCCGAGAAGCGCTCATGTTGCCGCCGCAACGACAGACAAGATGGGATTGCTCGACGCCCGGAACGACACGCCGATATCCATGGCCTTGCGCCAACGCACCTCACAGTCATGCTGCAAGCCATCCTGGAACCTCAGAACGAACTCATCCGGCAACCGTGCCAGTTGCTCCAGGGACAGCTTGGCGCCATTTGCGGAAATGTTCCTGACGGCGCAATTATAAGTTGAATTTCCGTTGTTGAATATGATCAACCCCGCCTTCAGCGATCGATACCGAATATCTTGGCGGCGCTCCTTCATTGCGATCTCTCTAGCTGCGAGGCGGCGCGCTGACGCTGTCAGCACGTTTAATTGCCAGAAATTTTATATTTGGACCGCTTCATTGTACTTAAGGAAAAAAGAATCTCCGACCACAGAGGAGAAGTATAAAGACCACTTTTCGTTCACAAAAACGGGGACTAGGAACAACAGACTTTGTCTTGAGAGGTTTCTGTTCAATTCCGCTGCGAAAGCGTCCACGGCCGGCCAATGCGAAGAATCCAAGCGGTCCATAAGAAGTTTGACAGAGTTCTGATTTGGCATTGCAAGGGATATGATGCACGTTTTGGTTGCTTGCGCGCTATTCCATCAACTCTGTGATTGGCCTATAGTTCCTATACTTATTTAATGCTTGTCTTATGTTTAGAGACCTAGATATGCCAACTAAACGCCTCATGCGTTTGTCCCGAAAAGGTGGATCCGTTGAAACAAGTGCTACGAGTGTGAATGAAATCGCCCAGCGCCCCTCTGGTATTTCTTCGACGCATTTCCTTAAGCTGGTGGAGGAGCGCGGCACCGTCGGATTTTGGTCCTTGGACTTCGAGACGAACCAGACAACCGCTTCCGCAGGCCTCTACCGATTGCTGGGGATGGATCAATCCGTCCCGTTCGTCGATTGCGATCTGATGAGGATGATGCATCCGGACGACCGAGCGGCTCACCATGACATGCACGAGGTGATCCAATCGGGCCAGGCGATAAACAGGGAGTTCAGGGTCATCCGTCCGGATGGAACGCTGCGGTGGATCCAGAATAAGGTCGAAGTCGTCGTTGACGGCGAGGCGCGCGCCGTTCGGGCCGTCGGCCTGTTGATCGATGTGACCGAGCAGCATGAGGCCCGCGTTTCCGTCGAGGAAGCATGGCAGAGCTACAAGACACTGCTATCGGCGATCGCGCCGTTGAAATGGCGCTATCTGCCAAACGGGGAGGTCATTTCGCGGCAGCGCAAGCCTCACTCGTCCGGACAGGCGCAAGGCAAGGTCCTGGACAGCGACTGTCTGGCGGCCGTGCACCCGGACGAACGCGACGGCATCCATTCTCTGTGGAAGCAGAGCCTGGCAAGCGGCAGTCCCTATGCAATCGATCTGCGCATCCGATGCGCGGACGGCGCCTACCGCTGGTTCCTCGCCCGCGGCGCTCCGCTGCGCAATCACGACGGATCCATCCGCGAATGGATCGGACTGCTCATCAGAACGAAGGGCTACGAAGGGCATAGCGCCGACAGCGCGGCGACCATTCTCGAGGCGGCCCATATCCGCGCCGCACGCGCACTTCTGAACTGGACCATGGAGGACTTGGCGCTGAAAGCCGACGTTTCGGTTTCAACCATCCGGCGCATGGAAAGTAGCGTAGGCCCTTCCGTCAGGAACAATTGCGCCCGCGCCGTCCGCAAGGCATTGGAGAACGGCGGCATATCCTTTTCGACCGGTACGAGCGGGGAGATCCTGATCAGCTCGCCAAAAGCCCTTTGAGAAGGCGAGGAAAGAGCGCTGATTTCTAAGTCACCTGCGATAGGTGGTGAAGGCCAGCCTCGGTGATTTTTCGGCGGCCATGGCGCAGAGTGGTCCTCCTCCGTATCGGCACCTGGCGGAATGATCCCCACGGGGCCATGGGACGCGAGCAGCCATAGGCCGGGAACGCCCCATCGGCCGTGACTGGCCGATGGGCCCTCGATTTGTCGGCCACGACTTCACCTTCCCAGCGTCTCACTATTCCGGCCGGTGACCTTGCCGACGCGGCTCACCGCATCATTTCTCATCGAAACAGGCACCCTCGCCGCGATTTTGAAATCAAAGAGCATCGTTGGGATAAGTTTTTGCCGTTCCGGCGCGGGTCGGATAGGGTTCGGTCGAAAGCAGAGACATTCGTTCGAGGTATATTATCATGCAAAATCCCCCCATCCGCCTGACCGAGCTTGCCCATGGCGGCGGTTGTGGTTGCAAGCTGGCGCCGGCGGTGCTTCAGTCGCTTCTGTCCACCCAGCCGGCGGCGCAGCCTTTTGCGCAGTTGCTGGTCGGCAACGAGATGGCTGACGACGCTGCGGTCTGGCAGATCGACGACAACACCTGCGTCATCGCCACCACCGATTTCTTCATGCCGATGGTCGACGACCCCTACGACTTCGGAAAGATCGCCGCGACCAACGCGATTTCCGATATCTATGCGATGGGCGGCAAGCCGATCATGGCCTTGGCGATCCTCGGCATGCCGATCAACAGGCTGGCGCCCGAAACGATTGCCAGGGTGCTGGAAGGCGGCGCTGCCGTCTGCGCAGATGCCGGCATTCCGGTTGCCGGAGGCCATTCCATCGATTCCGTCGAGCCTATCTACGGACTTGCCGTCATAGGCATCTGCCATCCGAGCAAGGTTCGCCGCAACGGCGGAGCCAAGGCCGGCGATGCGCTCATCCTGACCAAAGGCATCGGTGTCGGCATCTATTCTTCGGCCATCAAGAAAGGCGTGCTGCCGCAGGACTGCTACGACGAAATGATCGCCTCGACGACGCTGCTCAACCGCATCGGCACCGAGCTTGCCGCCGATGGTCATGTGCATGCGCTGACCGACGTCACCGGCTTCGGCATCCTTGGCCATGGGCTGGAAATGGCACGGGCGTCGGGCCTCACCCTTGAGATCGCCCTGGATGCGATCCCTTTCCTGTCGCAGGCGGTCGATCTCGCACAACAGGGCTTCATTACCGGCGCCTCGCACCGCAACTGGGAGAGCTACGGCTCTGACGTGACGCTGCCGCAGGCCATGCCCGACTGGCAACGTCTGCTGCTGGCAGATCCGCAGACATCGGGTGGTTTGCTCCTCGCCTGCGCCCCGGAAAGCGCAGCGGAGATGGTCGAGCGTATCCGTAGTGCCGGCTATCCCCTGGCAGCAGTGATCGGCGTAGCCAAGGCGGGGCCGGCCGGGATCACAGTTGCCGCTTGAGGACCGGGTCTGCGGAGATCTTTTCCTTCATTATGTCGACGACGGAACCCGGCACTGTGACGCGCGTTGGTAGACAAAATACAAGGATCTATCCATGCGCCATCACATTGCGGGGACTATCGCACTCCTATCGCTCGTCGGCCTGACAATGGCAGCGACGTCGGCGTTCGCCCAGACGCCGCAGCCGGCAGCGCCTCCTCCGCAGTCAGCGTCATCGAAGGGATGCGAGGCTCGGCAAGGCGACGACGCAAGCAAGGCAGAGGCGGCGACGCAGCCCAAAACTGCAGCTGCCGATGGAACCGCGCCGGGCAATGCGGGATCGACCGGTTGGACCGGTGGCACCGGCGGCGCCCTTATCGGCAACAACCCACAGGGCGCCTCGAAGGACTCGCCGAACTGGCAGCCGCCCACGGCCCGCGGCCTCGATCTGCAGGGCAACGCCGAGCCGGCACCGCAGGCGGCCTCTGGCTGCTGACCAGGCAAAACAGCGAACGGAGGACGACGGCAAATTTCCTCTTTCCTCATGTGAGGTAAGGCTTTAATGCTCATATATATGGGCGCTGCTGCGCCGCCAGGAGCCTAGCCTATGTTGAATCGCCGCCATTTCATCATCACTGCCGCAAGCGGCGCCGTTGCTGCACTCTATCATCCCAAGGGTGCGAGCGAGGCGCGCGCGGCCGAAAGCACCGCGTCCGGCTGGCGCTCCTTCGACGTGACGACCACCGTCGATCTGCAGGGCAGGCAGGGACCAGTTCAATTGTGGCTTCCGGTGATCCAGTCTGCGGACGCTTACCAGCGCGCGGACGCGCCGGTATGGAAGGCCGACAGCAGCGCGGCCGCCATCGCCAAGGATCCTGCATCCGGCGCAGACATCCTGCGGATTCAGTGGGACGCGGATGCCAAGGGCGTCGTCGAGGTGACGCAGCGCGTCTCTACCCGCAACCGCGTCGCAACCGACCTGGTGGCAGCTACGCCGGAAGAACTGGCGCATGAGCTCCAGGGCACCGCGAGCATGCCCACCGATGGCATCGTCAAGACCACGGCCATGAAGATCGTCGAAGGCCGCGATCGCCCCGAGGATCGCGCCCGCGCCATCTACGACTGGGTCATCGACAACACGTTCCGCGACGCGAAGGTCGCAGGCTGCGGCGTGGGCAATGTCAAGGACATGCTCGAGAGCGGTTACTTCGGCGGCAAATGCGCCGACATCTCGAGTCTGTTCGTGGCGCTGGCGAGAGCTGCCGGCCTTCCGGCCCGCGACGTGTTCGGCATTCGCGTTGCCGATTCCAGCGATTTCAAAAGCCTCGGTCGCTCCGGCGAGATCACCAAGGCCCAGCACTGCCGCGCTGAAGTTTATCTCGAGGGCAAGGGCTGGATGGCGGTCGATCCGGCCGACGTCCGCAAGGTGGTGCTCGAGGAAAACCTGCCGCTGGACAATTCCGCAGTCCGCGCCTTCCGCGAGAAGGCTTACGGCAACTGGGAAATGAACTGGGTCGGCTACAACAGCGCCCGTGATTTCGTGCTGCCGGGCGGCAAGGGACCGCAAGGCTTCCTGATGTACCCTGCCGCCATGACCGGCCTCGGCGAAGTCGATTGCCTAAGCCCGAAAACATTCGCCTACAGCATCTCCTCGAAGGAAATCACGGCCTGATTGTCCGGCCGCAGCGGTTTGGATGGAACGGCCAAGGGACGCGCCTTTAGAGTCGGAAGGCCAAAGACGAAGCGGACGACCGTAGGCTGTCATCCCGCCAGGCCGCACATCACTTTCCAGAGCGTCAGGTCCCACCACACCTCATCCCTGTGCTCGTCACAGGGATCCAGCCACGGCGCGTCTGCGCCGTGAAAGGACTCTCTCCCCTGGATGAAAGTCTTTCGCCCAAGGACTTGGGCACACAGGATCCCTGTGACGAGC
>CAZZZI010000058.1:0-21860 GCA_964658415.1 uncultured Sphingomonas sp.
TCATCTGCGACAGCCCGGCCGGCATCGAGCGCGGCGCGACGCTTGCCATGCGCCATGCCGACGTAGCCGTCGTCGTTACCAATCCTGAAGTCTCGTCGGTCCGCGATTCCGATCGCATCATCGGCTTGCTCGATTCCAAGACCGCCAAGGCGGAACGCGGCGAGCGGATGGAAAAGCACCTGCTCCTGACCCGCTACGATTCCAACCGTGCCGATCGTGGCGACATGCTGAAGGTCGACGACGTGCTGGAGATCCTCTCCATCCCGCTGCTCGGCATCATTCCGGAAAGCATGGACGTACTGCGCGCTTCCAACATCGGCGCCCCCGTGACCATCGCCGACAGCCGCAGTGCCGCCGCCATGGCCTATTTCGAGGCTGCCCGTCGTCTTGCCGGCGAAGTCCTGCCCGTCGCGCTGCCCAGTGACAAGCGCAACATCTTTGACAAGCTTTTCGGCCGGAGAGCAGCATGAACATTTTCAAATTCTTCAACCGGCAGAGAACGGCCCCGGCGGCTCGGGAGCGTCTGCAACTGCTCCTCGCCCACGAACGCTCGTCCTCCGGCTCGGACCTCATCACGCTGCTCCGGGAAGAAATTCTCGCGGTCATCGCCAAGCATGTGCAGCTCGACAACGACAAGGTGCAGGTGAAGATCGAGCGGTCCGAATTCGTTTCGACGCTGGAGATCGACGTCGAACTTCCGCTCAACGCGGATCTGATCGCGGCCTAAAAAATCGGGGGCACGGCCGGCAACGGTCGTGCCCTTTGCCATCCAATGCCTCGCACGACATTTCCCGGGATTTCCCATGGCAAAGACGTTCAATCCCCCCTCGGTGCGCAAGCCCTTCGGCCATTACAATCACGGCCTCATGGTGCCGCCCGGCGCGTCGCTGCTGGTGACGTCAGGCCAGCTCGGCATCGCGGTGGACGATACGATCCCGGAAGGCGTGACGGCCCAGGCCGAGCTCTGCTTCCAGGCGATCGATGCCATTCTCGCCGAGGCCGGGATGGATTTTTCAGATGTCATCCGCATCTCCGGCTTCGTCACCCGGCGCGAGGATTTTGCGCCCTACATGGCGGTGCGCGACCGTTTCACGCGCGATCCGAAGCCGGTCTCGACGCTGATCATCGTTGGCGGATTCACCCGGCCGGAATTCCTGGTAGAGGTCGAAGTGACCGCCGCCAAGGTCATCTAAAAGCCGCCAGCCGCCTGACCGCTGTCCGGGATCGAAACCCCTAGAACCGCTCCATCGACGTCTTCACCCTGGCCATGAAAGCGGCCCGCGTCTCCGGGGTGCAGTTGTTCATGTCGTAATGGGCCAGAAACGTCACCGGGCGCAGCGGATTGATCTGGGCGCGCAGCACCCGCTTGACGATCTTCTTCGGGGGATTGCCGGCGACGAAGGCGCGCAGCGGGGTGGCGCCGTAGGTCAGGACCGCCGACAGCTTCTGGATATGGCGCAGCCGCGATTCCACCCGGCCTCCGACCAGTTCGAAGGAGACACCGGGCAGCCAGACCCGGTCGAAATAGCCCTTCAGCATCGCCGGAAAGCCGAAATTCCAGACCGGTGTGACGATCACCAGACCCTCGGCCCGGCGCAGCCGCTCGACATAGGGCTCCACCAGCTCGGTATTCTGCGGATGATCGTGATAGACCAGCCGGTCCTGTCGGGAGAGGACCGGATCGAATTTCTCGGCATAGAGATCGCAGCCGTCGACGTCGTGACCGGCCGTCTCGAGGCTCGATACCGTCTGCCGGTAGAGTGCCGCCCCGTAACTCGATTCCACCGGATGCGAATGCAGGACGAGAACTCTCATTACCCCTCCATCACGCTCAAAAGGCCCGGGAACAGGTAGTTCTTGCCGGCAGCAAAGTCGAAGTCGGGATTGTCCCAGGCTATCATCTTGCCGGGATTGAGCAAGCCCTTCGGATCGGTCTCGTGCTTGAAGGCAAGCTGCACCTTGTCGGTCTGCTTCATGCCGCCTTCTTCCAGCGTATAGCGATGCGGATTGAAGATCGGGCAGCCGTGGTCCTGGTGGATCCTGATGATCTCTTCCAGCCGTTCTTCGGTCGTATAGCGCACCAGCGGCAGGCCGGAGCACTGGATCTGCCCGTCGAACCGCATGAATTCGAGATGGCCCGGCACTTCGTCGCCGAAGATCTCGACCATCTTGGCGACCTTCGCCACATGGTCGGGGCCCGGATATTGCACCTGCAGGTAGGTGAATTCGGGATCGACCTTCAGGGCGCGCAGCGTCGTGTGGTTCCAGGCGAGCTCATAGGCGTGCGGAATGCCCTTCATGCTTTCGACCGTGTCGGAGCGGAAGATCACCTCGCCTTTCTGCGACGCGGTGAAGGCGAGGAAGGCGTCCATGGAATGGGGTGCCACCATCAGCACGACGACCGACTGGCCCTCGCGGATGAACGGCTTGTGGCGGGTGAAGTAGTCGGAGGGGATGGGGGCCGCGATCGGGGCGATTTCCTTGACGAGAATGCCGTTGCATTTGGCCAGCGCATCGGAAAAGCGGACCGCGGCCATGAAGTCGTCATAGCCGACCAGCACGTCGACCCAGTCATAGGCCGGCGCCAGCGGCATCTCGATCTCGGTGATGATGCCGTTGGTGCCATAGGCGTGGCTGACCTTCTGCAGGTCCCAGCCGGTAAGGTCGAGCACGCGGGGCTCGGCCTCCATCGTCACCACCCGCAGCCGCAGGATATTGCCGATGTCGCGCAATCCGCCCCAGGTGATCGAGCCGACGCCGCCGGAACCGCCGGCGATGAAACCGCCGATGGTGGCCGTCTGCTTGGTCGAGGGATGGAAGCGCAGTTCCTGGCCGGAATGCGCCTTGGTCTGGCGGTCGAGTTCGGCAATGACGATGCCGGGCTCGCAGATGACGCGGCCGGTGTGGATTTCCCGGATCTTGTCCATGCCGGCGAGATTGAGCACGATGCCGCCGGACAGCGGCATGGCCTGGCCGTAGTTGCCGGTGCCAGCGCCACGCGGGGTCACGGGGACGCCATGGGCGAAGGCGACCTTCAGCGTGCGGATGACCTCCGCCTCGCTCTTCGGCGTCACCACCAGGTCGGCGGTGACGTTGTCGAGCTGGGCCTTCAGGATCGGTGAGTACCAGAAGAAGTCACGGCTCTTCTGGCGCACCAGCGCCGGATTGTCCTCGACGGCGATGCCGTCCAGTTCCTGTTTGATCAGCTGATAATCCGGCATGTCAGGCTCCAACGACGCTATCGAGTTCACGGTAATCCGGCAGGCTGCGGTCGATCATCTTGCCGCGCCGGAGCACGACGCGATCGGATTGCGGCCGGGAGAGGAATTCGCTCCAGCGCCGGGCGCTGAAGAGAACGAGGTCGGCCGGCGCGCCGACGGAAATCCGGGCCATGTCGGGCCGGCCGACGATAGCAGCTGCGGACGTCGTCACGACGCGGGCTGCGGTATCGAGCGGATGGTCGAGATGCAGGATCCGCACCGCCTCGCGAAACACCTCGACGGGATCGAGGTCGCCATAGGCATAGAAGGGATCGCGGGTGTTGTCGGAGGCCACAGCCGTCTGAACGCCCGCCGCCGCCAGTTCCTTGAACAGCGTCACGCCCCGCCAGCGCGGGGTCCGGTCCGGATAGCGGTCCTGCAGATACATATTGCACATCGGTAGCGAGATGACCGACAGCCCGGCTTCGGCCACCAGATCAACCGTGCGGCGCGCCGTGTCGTCGTCCTGGCGGGCGAGCGAGCAGCAGTGGCCGGCGGTGACCTTGCCGGCGAAGCGATTGCGCAGCACGGCTTCGGCCACAGCCTTCAGCGTCTCGGCGGTCGGGTCGTCGGTCTCGTCGACATGCAGGTCGACGTCGAGGCCGTTCTCGGCTGCCGCGCGGAACAGGGTATCGAGCTGCCAGGTGAGATCCTCACCCATCCGCGTGACACCGCCGAGCAACCCGCGCTTCTGCCTGACCACCGCAACGAGATCGGCGAAATAGGCGGCATCGACCATCGCCTCCATCGGAAAGAGGGCAACGGCCTGCAGCGCGATCCGGTCCTTCCAGACGTCGCGAACCTCGTCGAAGACATCGAAGGAAATGCGGTGCTGGGGAGCCAGCGAATCCAGGTGGGTGCGGATCACGCTGGTGCCGTGGGCATAGGCCGAGCGCAGCGAGAACTCCATGCGCGCCCGGACGTCGGCGGCCGACCAGTGGGCCTCGCGATCGGTGCGCACGGCATCGAGCGCGCCGGTGAACGTACCGTCCGGATTGGCATGGCGCGGCGAGATGTGGCCCTTGTCGAGATGGGTATGGATATCGGCAAAGCAGGGCCAGACCATGCCGTCCTTCAGATCCGACCGCGCCAGCTCGGCCGGCGCGCTGCCATCAGGCAGGATAGCCTCGATCAGGCCGTCGTTGATGACGAGGTCGGCCTTGACCAGGCCCTCGTTGGCGGCGGCGGCAAAGCCCTCGACGGCAACCGCCGGCAGCGTCGCGTGGCTGAGCACGAAACGTGCGGCATTGGGCGGGGAGAGGAAGGATATCGACATCAGTTTTCTCGCTTCAGACTGCTTTCATGCCAACGGTGCAGGCTTGCCCAGGCGATGAAGGAGGTAATCGCGAAGATCGCCACGCCAAGGAGCGACAGCATCAAAAGGGCAGCGAACAGGCGGGGGATGTTCATGCGGTATTGCGCCTCGAGCAGACGGAAGGCGAGACCGGAGCCGGCGCCGGCCGAGCCTGCCGCAAACTCAGCCACGACAGCGGCGATCAGCGCCAGGCCGCCGCCGATGCGCAGCCCGGTCATGAAATAGGGCTGGGCGGCCGGCAGTTTCAGGTAGAGCAGCGTCTGCCAGCGGGACGCGCCGTAGAGCTCGTAGAGATTGATGAGGTTATGGTCCACGCTCTTCAGCCCCTGCACCATGTTCGACAGGATCGGGAAGAAGGCAACGAGGAAGGCGCAGATCAGCAGCGCCGACTGGGTCGAGGGCGCATAGATCAGGATCAGCGGCGAGATGGCGACGACGGGCGTCACCTGCAGGATGACGGCGAGCGGATAGAAGGCAAGCTCGATCCAGCGCGACTGGACCAGGAAGATCGCAAATCCACAGCCGCCGACCAGCGCCAGCAGCAGCGAGATGAGGGTGATCTTGGTGGTGACCCACAGCGCCGGCGCGAGCGTGCCCCAATCGCTGACGAAGGCATTGGCAACGGCGACCGGGCCGGGGAGAATATAGGGCGGAATGCCGGAGAGACGAACATAGGCATACCAGATCAGCACCAGCGCGGCGATGACCAGCAGGGGAACCGTGATGCGCAGCGCGAGATCACGATACCCGGCCCTGGATGCCCGCAATTGCTGCGGCGACGGTGCGATGGTCGGCTCGAGGCTCATTGCTCATCCTTTGCCGCGTTGATCGCCCCGATCAGCGCACGCGAGACAGTTTCGCAGGCCTGGCGATATTCCTCGGAGGTGCGGTAATGGGCATCCCGCTCGAGGCTGGTGATGAGCGGCAGATCCGCATGGACGCGGCCTGGCCGCGATTTCATGACGACGATGCGATTGGACAGATAGGCGGCTTCGAACACCGAATGGGTGACGAAGATCACCGTGATCCCGGTGGTCTTCCACAGCCTGAGCACGTCGTCGTTGAGCTTCTGGCGACTGATCTCGTCGAGCGCGGCAAAGGGTTCGTCCATCAGCAGCAGCTTCGGCTTGGTCACCAGTGCGCGGGCGATCGACACGCGCATCTTCATGCCGCCGGACAGTTCGCGCGGATAGGCATCGGCGAAATCGGCAAGACCGACGGTCTCCAGCGCCTCCATGATCGGCGCGCGGGCGGCTGCCTTCGACACGCCGCGCAGGCGCAGCGGCAGATAGACGTTTCCGAAGGCCGTCTTCCAGGGCATCAGTGTCGGCTCCTGGAAGACAAAGCCGATGTCGCCTTCCGGGAGGCCCCGGGCGTTGATGCGCGAACTCGGCCAGTCGATGCTGCCGCTGCTGGCTCCGCCGAGCCCGGCGATGATGCGCAGTGCCGTCGACTTGCCGCAGCCGGACGGTCCGAGCAGGCTCACGAACTCGCCGCTCTCCACCGTCAGCGACATGTCGGACAGCGCGGTCGTGCCGCTGGAGAAGACCTTCGACACCGACTGCATGACGACGAGCGGGCGCTTGCGGGCTTCCGTCGGTCGTGCCGCCTGGGGTTCGGGTGGGGACATGGACTGGCTCTTCAAGGAGGCGGTTGCGGTTCGTCGTGAGGACATGGCGAACCTCTCGGGCGTCGTGGCGATTATTTCTTCAGCGCCATGCCGGTGCCCTTGCAGACGAACTTCGTCGTGAAGGCCTTGGTGTAATCCGTGTCCGGCTTGACCACCTTGATGCCGACCATCTCCTCGAAGAACTTCTTGTAGTGGGCGTCCGTCATGCAGCCGATGCCCTTGTCGAGCGCCTCGCCGGATTCGACGATACCGTATTCCTTCATCTTGGCGATCGAATAGGCGATTTGCCCGTCCGTCATGTCGGGATTGTCGGTCTTGATCAGGGCGTTCGCCTTGCTGTTGTCGCCGTAGAGATAGTTGTACCAGCCCTCGATCGAGGCATCGACGAAACGCTGGACGACATCAGGCTTGCTGTCGATCATCGTCTTCGAGGTGGTGATCATGGTCGAATAGGGCGAGTAGCCGTTGTCGGCGAGCAGGAAGACCTTCGGGGCGACGCCGGTCTGCTTCTGGATCTCGTAGGGCTCCGAGGTCAGGTAGCCCTGCTGGGCCGATTGCTTGTCGGCAAGGAAGGGTCCGGAATTGAAGGTATAGGGCTTGTACTGCTCGTCGGCAAAGCCCTTGAAGTTGGCCTTCATCCATTCGAAGTAGGTGAGATAACCGTCCTTGCTCATGAACAGCGTATGGAGCTTGGCGAGATCCTCGAACTTGTCGACACCGGCATTGGGATGGGCAAGCAGGACCTGCGGATCCTTCTGGAAGATCGCCGCGACGTCGACGATCGGGATGCCCTGTTCTACGGCCGAAAGCTCCTGCTGCGGGCCGCCCATGTAGAAATCGATCTTGCCGGCAATCAGCAGCGCGCTGTTGGCCGCGTTGGGACCGCCCTGGACGATTTTGACGTCCAGCCCGTGCTTGGCATAGGTGCCGTCGGCGACGGCCTGATAGAAGCCGCCATGCTCGGCCTGCGCCAGCCAGTTGGTGCCGTAGGTCACCTGGTCCAGCGCATAGGCCGGCATTGCGGCCACGCCGCCGAGGCCGAGGAGGGCAGAAAAGGCAATGGTCTTCATGAAATTCGACATGGCACGCGTTCCCCTTTTGGCGACGAGCCGTCTTCCCGGACGTTCGATTTTCTGCATTTGATCGGTTGCCTTGCGCTTTGAAAAGCATCAAAATTCGTGCGCAACGATGCCTTTTTGGCATCCCAGGTTGCGTCTGTGCCTAAATTGTGCGGACTGCTCAAAATTGTCGCAAGGAGGCGCCGGTGCTGCATTCCAGGAAGCTTCTCTACATGCATGAAATCGCCCGCTGCGGCTCGATCCGCAAGGCGGCGGCGCGGCTCAACGTGGCCTCCTCGGCCATCAACCGGCAGATCCTGGCGCTGGAGGAGGAAATGGGCGCGCCGCTGTTCGAGCGCCTGCCGCGCGGCCTGCGCCTGACGGCAGCAGGCGAGCTCTGCATCGAGCACATCCGCGACGTGCTGAAGACCTACGAGCGGCTGGAAGGACGCATCCGCAGCCTGAAGACCCAGCAGGCCGGCAAGATCCGGCTGGTGACAACCGTCGGGCTCGCCTCGGGACCGTTGCCCGATATCATCGCCCGCTTCCAGCTCGAGCATCCGCGCGTCTTCCTGCAGCTGCGCAACGATGCGGGCACGACGACGGTCAACCCGGTGCTGACGGGCGAGGTCGACATCGGCCTCGGCTTCAACATCCCGGCCACGCCCGGCATCCGGACGCTGGCAAGTTTCGACATTCCGATCGGCGTGGTCTTTCCGCCCTGCCACCGGCTGCTGGCGCCGGGCCCGATCAATCTTGCCGACGTGGTTCAGGAACGGCTGGTCCTGGCGCAATCGGGAACCAGCCTGCGCGACGCCATCAACCTGATGCTGGCCCGGCTCGACGTGCATGTGGAGCCGGTCGTGGAGACCAATGCCTCGGAAATGCTGAAGAAACTGGTGAAATCAGGGGCGGGGCTGACGCTGCTGAACCCGCTCGACGTCATCACCGAATGCCGCTCGGGCGAGCTGGTGTTCCGGGCGATTGCCGAACCCCATACCCGCCATCAACCGATGAAACTGTTTGCCCGCGCGCGCGCGCCGCTCGACGCCGCCACCAGCCTGTTCGTCGAATATCTGCTGGCCGAGCTGGCCGGGCTCGTCAAGGAGCTGCAGGGCAAGGGCCATATCGCTCCCGACCGCCCGGCCGTCGCCTGAGGATCACGGCGTGTAGAGATTGGAGAGCGGATAGGCCTTGAGGTCGTACAGCATCTCGACGAAGCCCTCGACCTGATGCCGGCAGATGGCCGCGCCCTTTTCGGCGGTGCCGAGCGAGGCATTGCCGACGACGCCGTTGGGATTGAGGTCGTGGGCGATCCAGGCCAGCGAATGGGGCGGCAGCGGCTGGATATACTTCGACTGCTCGCCCATCCATTCGGCCTTGGAGACGAAATTCTGCGCCCTGTCCATCCGCACCAGATCCGGGCGGAAATGCAGCATCAGCGAGGTCTCTACCTCGCCGCCATGGATGCCGTAACGCGATTCATGGTCGCTGATCAGGCCCTCCGGATTGCCGAAGCGACCCCACTGCGTCGACAGGACGGCCATCTGGTAGCGGACGCGCAGCTCGCGGGCGACGATGCTCATGATGTCGACATTGCCGCCGTGGGAATTGACGATCACCATCTTGCGCAGCCCGGCCTCCGCCACCTTGGCGCCGATCGCGGTCCAGACCGGGATCAGCAGTTCGGCACCGAGCGACAGCGTGCCGGGACCATAGACATGCTCGTTGGCCTTGCCGATTTCCTGGGTCGGCAGCACCAGGATATCGAGATCGTCCCGGCGCTGGCGGCGCAGTTCGGCCAGCATGCCGGTGGCGATCGCGACATCGGTCGCAACGGGCAAATGCGGCCCGTGCTGCTCGGTGGAGGCGATCGGCAGGATGGCGATGGTGGTCTCTGGCGACAGGCCTGCGAAATCGGTGGTGTTCAGCTCGTTCCAGTAAAATGGCGTCGGCATCGCCCTGTCCCTCATTGTCTGTGCCACAGGAGGTACGGAAATCCACCGGGCGCGAAAAGCATCAATTTGTGCCAGCGCTGATGCCTTTTTGAGGACAATGGGGAAAGCCGTGGCTTCCGCGCCGAAGGCTTCTGCCGAGCCTCCTTCAATCCGGCGGCACACGGCCGATCGAGCCCCGCTCTATGATCGTGGTCGGCAGGACGATGTGCTGCGGCGCATGCGTCTCGCCTTTCAGCCGGCGGATCAGCAGTTCGGCGACCGCCTTTCCCATTTCGTAGACGGGCTGGTCCACCGCCGTGATCGGCGGCGTCGTCACGCTGGTCCAGTCGGCATCGTGGAAGGTGATCAGCGACACGTCGTCGGGCACGCTGAGACCGAGATCGCGGATCGCCTTGTAGATGTCCAGTCCGATGATGCTGTCGGAGGCGATGATCGCGGTCGGCCGGTCCGGGCCTGACATCATCCGCGCGACGATCGCGCCGGTGCGGGAATGCTTGGCGCCGAACACGAGGAAACGTTCCGGCCGCGCGATCTCGGCCTCCGCGCAGACCGCAAGCAGGCCGGCGATGCGCTCGCGCACCGTCGAAGTCGGGATCTGCGCCACGCTCCAGTGCGGCCCGGCCTCTTGCTCGGCGGCGGTGAAATAGGCGATCCTGCGGTGTCCGGCAGCCACCAGCAGCCGCGTCGCGCGACTGGCCGCAGCCCGGTCGTCGACGGTTACCGTGTCGACGTGGAAATCCTCGAGCGCACGGTCAAGCAAGGCGAGGGGGCGGCCGGAACGCCCGATGTCGCGCAGATGGGCGATCTCGCGGGCGTCCGATGGCGATACGATCAGCCCGTCGACCCGCTTGCCGATCAGCAGCCGCACGGCGGCCTTCTCCGCCTCCAGTTCCTCGCCGGAATTGGCAAGGATGACGTTGAAGCCGGAGGCGCGCGCCACGTCGCTGATGCCGCGCACCGCCAGGCTGAAGAAGGGGTTCTCTATGTCGCCCACGACCACGCCCAACAGGCCGGATTTGCCGGTCGTCATGCTGCGGGCGAGTTCGTTCGGCCGATAGTCGAGCGCCTTCGCCGCCGCCATCACATCCGCGTGGACCTTGTCGCTGACGACGCCGTAGCCGCCGAGGACCCTTGCGGCCGTCGCCTTCGAGACACCGGCCGCAAGGGCCACGTCCGCGACAGTCACAGGGCGCGCTTTTGGGGAAATTTTTTTCATGTCAGCAACGACTACAAGACTTGTTGACGAACCGTCAATCCGAATATAACAATTGTTAATGAGACCGGTCTCACACTTGAAGACACCGGTCTCACTCGCATTTTATAGTGCTTCCGGGCAACAAGAACCATGCAGCTGAACGTCGGCATCCGCCTTCCGACGGCGCAAATGGCGTGCCCCTTCGACCCCAAAAACAAGTTCAGAGGAGAACGATATGCGCATGCTGGGAATGATGAGATTTTTCAAGGCGTCCGTACTCGCGCTGGCGGCCGCCGTCGCCGCGCTCGACGCGAGCGCCGGGGCATTTGCCGCGGATGCCAATAAATACGGCCTGATCGACGCCAAGCAGATCAGCGTCGGGACGATGGGCGATTCCAAGCCCTACGTCTTCACCACCGCCGACGGCCAGTTTACCGGCTTCGACATCGAACTCTTTCTCGATGTCGCCAAGCGCATGGGCTTTTCCAAGGACCAGGTGATCTTCACCGGCCAGGATTTTTCGGCGCTGATCCCCTCCGTCGCCAACGGTCGCTTCGACGTCGCCGTTGCCGCCATCGGCACGACTGCCAAGCGCAAGGAAACCGTCGATTTTTCCGATGGCTATCTCGCCGGCTACCTGTCGGTGCTGACCGCCGACAAGGCGATCACCGGGCCCGAAGGCCTGAAAGGCAAGCGGCTCGGCGTCGTGCAGGGCACCTTGCAGGAAATCTACGCCACGAAGAACTTTGCCGGCACGGATCTGGTGAAATTCCCCGACAACAACTCCGCCGTCTCCGCACTCAACAACGGCACCATCGACGCGCACTTTCTCGACTACGAGGCCGCCAAGCAATATGGCGAACGCTATCCGGACCTGAAGATCGCGGTCAACATTCCGTCGTTCGATGCGCCCGCTGGCTTTGTCATCAAGAAGGGCAACAACGCCTTCCGCGAGGCGCTGAACACCGGCCTGCACGCCGCCATGCAGGACGGCACCTGGAAGAAACTCTACGAAAAGTGGTTCCCGGGCTCGCCCATGCCCGCAGACTATCTCCCGAAATAACGACGCCTGCCGGCTGCCTGCGCAAGCAGGCGGCCGGGACGACTTCGACAGCAAGGGGATAGGGAATGGACTGGCTTGAGAATTTGCGTCGCAGCTTCCTCGACTGGAACGCGATGCTGGAAGTCTTGCCGACGATGATCACCGTCGGCCTGAAGAATACGCTGATCCTCGCCTCCACCTCGACGGTGCTCGGCGTCGTCATCGGCATGATCCTGGCGGTCATGGGCATCTCGCAATCGCGCTGGCTGCGGATACCGGCCCGGCTCTACACGGACATCTTTCGCGGCCTGCCGGCGATCGTCACCATCCTCCTGATCGGCCAGGGCTTTGCCCGCATCGGCCGCGAAATTTTCGGCCCGTCGCCTTTCCCGCTCGGCATTCTGGCGCTCAGCCTGATCGCCGGCGCCTATATCGGTGAGATTTTTCGCGCCGGCATCCAGAGCGTCGAGCGCGGCCAGCTGGAAGCCTGCCGGGCGCTGAGCATGAGCTATGGCCAAGGCATGCGGCTGATCATCATTCCGCAAGGGATCCGGCGCGTGCTGCCGGCGCTGGTCAACCAGTTCATCGGCAACGTCAAGGATTCGAGCCTGGTCTACTTCCTGGGCCTCTTGGCCTCCGAGCGCGAGATCTTTCGCGTCGGCCAGGACCAGGCGGTCGTCACCGGCAACCTGTCGCCGCTGCTCTTGGCCGGCATCTTCTATCTCGTCATCACCGTGCCGCTGACCCATGTGGTCAACGCCATCGACACCAATCTCCGGCTCGGCAAGCACAAGGGCGGCGAGCCGACCAGCGGCCTTGCCGAAGTGAGCGAACTGGCAACCGCCGTGGCACCGGCCGACGAGCCCGTTGCCGCGGGAGGTCCCCAATTCAAGGGCGGCAGCCTCGATGTCAGCAATCTCTCCATGGCCTACGGCCCTCTCGAGGTCCTGAAGGGCGTCGATATCAAGGTCAAGCCGGGCACCGTCACCTGCATCATCGGACCGTCTGGCTCGGGCAAGTCGACGCTGCTGCGCTGCCTCAATCGCCTCGTCGAACCGAAGGGCGGCGACATCCTGCTCGATGGCGCCAGCATCCTGACAATGAAGCCGGAGAAGCTGCGTCGGCGGGTCGGCATGGTGTTCCAGCACTTCAATCTGTTCCCGGACCACAGCGCGCTCGAAAACGTCATGCTGTCGCTGACCAAGATCAAGGGCATGGGAAAGCGCGAGGCGGAAGCCATCGCCGAGGCGCGGTTGGCCGATGTCGGCCTTGCTGCCCGCAAGCATCACCGCCCCGGTGGTCTCTCCGGCGGCCAGCAGCAGCGCGTGGCGATTGCCCGCGCCTTGGCAATGGACCCTGAAGTCATCCTGTTCGACGAGGTCACCAGCGCGCTCGACCCGGAACTGGTCAAGGGCGTCCTCAACCTGATGGCCGATCTCGGCCGGCGCGGCATGACCATGGTCGTCGTCACGCACGAGATGGGCTTTGCCCGCAAGGTCGCCGACCAGGTGATCTTCATGGACGAGGGAAGGGTGATCGAGGCGGGTTCGCCATCGCAGATCTTCGACACCCCGAGCAGCCCGCGTCTCAAGCATTTCCTCGCCGAGGTCCTGTAGCCACAACGGACCAGGCGCTTTCCACCAGCACTCCACACAGACAAACACGAAACTAAGAGGCCACCATCATGTCACTTCCCTCCGCCAAAAAGGTCGTCGTCGTCGGCGCCGGCATCTTCGGCGTCTCGACCGCCGTCAACCTTGCCCGCCTGGGCGTCCAGACGACTGTTGTCAACGACGGTCCCGTCTCAAACGGCGCCTCCGGCCGCTCGCTGTCCTGGCTCAACTCGTCGCGCATGCGCTCGGCTGCCTACCATCGCCTGCGCATTGCCGGCATCGACCGCTATCGCACGCTGGCTGCAAAACACCCCGATGTGGCATGGCTGCGCTTTTTCGGCGGCCTGACATGGGATGCCGACAATGCATCCAACGAAATCCGCGATGCCTTCGCCTACGAAAAACAGATCGGCTACGACGCCCAGCTGCTGTCGGCCACGCAGATTGCAGCGACTACGCCCGGCGTCGACACCGCCCCGGTCACGCCGCAGGGCGCGATCTTCAACCCCGGCGAAGGCTGGGTCGACCTGCCGAGCCTGATCGAGCTGCTGCTGGCGGATTTTGCAGCCCTCGGCGGGACGCTGGTGACGGATGCAGGAAAAGTCACGCCGCGCAGGAATGCCGGCCGGATCGACGGTGTCACGACATCGAGCGGCCAGGAATTCGACGCCGATACCGTCTTGCTTGCGACCGGACCGGCGGTGCCCCGCATGGCGGCAGAGCTTGGACAGACCATCGCCGACGGCACGCCGATCTCGCTGCTGGTGAAGACCAAGCCGGTCGACCTGCCGCTCAAGGCCGTGCTCAACACGCCGCGCGTCGCCGTCCGCCAGACGCCGACCGGTGCGCTGGTGCTGGATTCCGGCTGGTCGGAAGAGGAAGTCATCACGAAAGATGATGGCACCTACGAGGTCAAGGATTCGACCGTCCAGGGCCTGCTCGACGAGGCCTCCCGGGTTCTCGAGGGCAATCCCAAGCTCGAGCTCGACGGCTACGGCGTCGGCCCGAAGCCCATTCCGGGCGATGGCGAGCCTGTTTTCGGCGCCCTGACGAAGGTTCCCGGCTGCTATGTCGCCTTCAGCCACAGCGGCGCGACCCTCGGCCTGATCGCCGGCGAGCTCATGGCTGACGAGATTGCCAGCGGCAACCTACACCCGATGCTCGCCGATTTCCGCCCGGAGCGGTTCTCCTGAGGCACGCCGAAACGCCCAGCCGCCTTTTTGACTGAAGGGCGGACTGGCGTCTCCGTTCGTGCGATATATGAACAAAGATCGATTACCGCACTAAAATCTTGCCGGCGCTTCTGAGCGCCGGTATTCCTCTTGGTGACCGCGCATGGTTTTTTTGGCGTCGGTCGTCGGAGGAGCAAGCATGGACAAGACAATCGGCAGCACGGCGGAAGCGATCGCCGGCATCGGCGACGGTGCGACCGTGATGATCGGCGGATTCGGTGGCTCAGGCGCACCCATCGAGCTGATCCACGCCCTGATCGACAAGGGCCCGAAGAACCTCACCGTCATCAACAACAATGCCGGCAACGGCCGCATCGGCATCGCCGCGATGATCGACGCCGGCATGGTGCGCAAGATGATCTGCTCTTTCCCGCGCTCGTCGGACCCGCGCGCCTTTACCGACAGGTACCTTGCCGGCGAGATCGAACTGGAACTGGTCCCGCAGGGAACGCTCGCCGAGCGCATCCGCGCCGGCGGTGCCGGCATTCCGGCCTTCTATACCCCGACCGCCTACGGCACCGAGCTTGCCGAGGGCAAGCCTGTCGCCGAATTCGATGGCCGGCACTACGTCCAGGAGCGCTGGCTGAAGGCCGATTTCGCGATAGTCAAGGCGCATCTGGGCGACGTACAGGGCAATCTCACCTACAACAAGGCTGCCCGCAACTTCAATCCGCTGATGTGCATGGCAGCAGCCAAGACGATCGTCCAGGTGTCGAAGATCGTCGCGGCCGGAGACATCGATCCCGAGCAGGTCGTCACGCCCGGCATCTTCGTCGATCATGTCGTCGAGGTCGCCAATCCCCGCCAGGAAGAAGACCTCATTCGTGCAGGAGTGGCCTACGCATGACCATCGACACCCGCGAAGACATCAAGCTCTCCAATGCCCAGATTGCCTGGCGCGCCGCGCAGGACATCGCTAACGACGCCTATGTGAACCTCGGCATCGGCTTTCCCGAAATGGTGGCCCGTTATCAGCCGCCCGGCCGTCAGGCGATCTTCCACACCGAGAACGGCATCCTCAATTTCGGCGAGCCACCGGCTGAGGGCGAGGAGGACTGGGACCTGATCAATGCCGGCAAGAGGGCGGTGACGTTGAAGCCCGGCGCCGCCTTTTTCCACCACGCCGACAGCTTTGCCATGGTACGCGGCGGCCATCTGGATGTCGCCATTCTCGGCGCCTACCAGGTTGCCCAAAATGGCGACCTTGCCAACTGGCGAGTCGGCAAAAAGGGTGTGCCGGCCGTCGGCGGCGCGATGGACCTCGTGCATGGCGCCAAGCAGGTCTGCGTCATCACCGAACACGTCACCAAGACGGGCGAACCAAAGCTCGTCGAGAAGTGCACCTTTCCGCTGACGGGCGTCGGGTGCATCACCCGCGTCTATACCAGCCATGCCGTCGTCGAGATCGTTGACGGACGTTTCGTGCTGCGCGAGAAGCTTGCGGCCATGACGCTGGAAGAGTTGCAGGCGATGACCGGCGCGACGCTTCATATCGACGGCAAGGTCGCAGACCTCGTCGTCCCCGAACTCTGAGGAGATCCCCATGGCCGATGCATTCATCTGCGACTATATCCGCACGCCGATCGGCCGCTTCGGCGGCTCGCTCTCCTCTGTCCGGGCGGACGATCTCGGCGCCATCCCGCTGAAGGCTCTTATGGAGCGCAATGCCTCGGTGGACTGGGAGGCCGTCGACGACGTGATCTTCGGCTGCGCCAACCAGGCCGGCGAAGACAACCGCAACGTCGCGCGCATGTCGTCGCTGCTGGCGGGCCTGCCCCATTCCGTTTCGGGCACGACGATCAACCGCCTCTGCGGCTCCGGCATGGACGCGGTCATCGCCGCTGCCCGTGCGATCAGGGCCGGCGAGGCGGAACTGATGATTGCCGGGGGCGTCGAGAGCATGTCGCGCGCGCCCTTCGTCATGCCGAAGGCCGAGACGGCTTTTTCGCGCAGCGCCGAAATCCACGACACGACGATCGGCTGGCGTTTCGTCAATCCGCTGATGAAGAAGCAGTACGGCGTCGACAGCATGCCGGAGACCGGCGAGAACGTCGCGGAAGACTATCATGTCAGCCGTCACGACCAGGACGCCTTTGCCGTCCGCAGCCAGGACAAGGCCGCTGCAGCGCAGGCAAGCGGGCGGCTCGCAAGGGAGATCACCGCCGTTACGATCCCGCAGCGCAAGGGCGACCCGATCGTCGTCGACAAGGATGAGCACCCGCGTGCAACGACGATGGAGGTGCTCGGCAAGCTCGGCACCCCCTTCAAGAAGGACGGCGGCACTGTCACGGCCGGCAATGCCTCCGGCGTCAACGACGGCGCGGCATCGCTGATCATCGCCTCGGAAGCTGCGGCGCGCAAATACGGCCTGACACCCATCGCGCGGATCCTCGGCGGCGCTGCTGCCGGCGTCCCGCCGCGGGTGATGGGCATCGGTCCTGTCCCGGCATCGCGCAAGCTGATGGCCCGCCTCGGGATGACGCAGGACCAGTTCGACGTCATCGAATTGAACGAAGCCTTCGCAAGCCAGGGTCTGGCCGTGCTGCGCGAACTCGGCATTGCCGACGACGATAGCCGTGTGAACCGCAACGGCGGTGCCATTGCGCTCGGTCATCCGCTCGGCATGTCCGGCGCACGCATCACGGGAACGGCCGCCCTCGAGCTGAAGGAAAGCGGCGGGCGCTATTCGCTGTCGACCATGTGCATCGGCGTCGGACAGGGGATCGCAATCGCGCTGGAACGCGTCTGAGCAAGGTCGCTTTTTCAAGAAGATCCAGGGCACCTTTGTCATGAAGGTGCCCTGTGGCGACCACTGCCACGACGCCGCGACCAGGCGGCGCGCGCAGGCGTCGCCCGACGGGGCGTTTCAGCCCGGAAAGCGCACTTAGGCAGGACTTCTGACCTTGGCCGGGCCATGGACGCTGAAACCGTATCAGCAGGTCCTGACATTTGTTGACACGGCCTGACCGACCTGTCAGGAGGAGTCATGGCCCAACGTCAATCTCGCAATGTTTCGCTGACCCCTGAACTCGAAGCGTTCATTCGCGATAGCCTGGCAACGGGTGACTACGCCAATGCCAGCGAAGTGGTGCGAGCGGCGCTCTGCCGGTTGCGCGACGGGAGCCCATTGCCGGCGGCATCGTCCATTTTGGACTGGCCGAAGGGCGGCGGCGAATGCGGCGCCCTGATCCGCTCCCGGAACTGGCATCAGAGCCTTCTCGGTCCCATCGAAGGATGGAGCCTGGAGATGCGGGCGACCGTTGCCAATATCATCAACTCCCCGGTAGCCAAAGTCCTCATGTGGGGCCCCCAGCACGTCATGCTGTACAACGATGCGTACAGGACGATTGCCGGCGAGCGCCATCCCCAGGCATTCGGAACACCGGTGGCTGTGGCATTTCCCGAGGTGTGGGATTGGAACCGTCCCATTCTCGAGGCCGGGATGCAGGGCCAGTCCGTGACGCACCGCGATCAGCCGATCGCATTTGCACGCCCCGACGGCGAGGAAACCCTGTTCCTCGACCTGTTCTACACGCCGGTCTACGATTCAGACGGACGTGTCGGCGGCGTGATGTGCACCATTGTCGACAACAGCGCCCGACTCAAGGCCGAAACGCTGCTTGCGGCCCGCGAGGCGGAGCTGCGCAGCGTGACGGACGCCGTTCCCATGCTGATTTCCTACGTGGACCAGGACCATATCTACCGGTTTGCAAACGGCACCTATCGGGACTGGTTCGGCGTCGAGCCGGAGACCATGATCGGCCGGCCGGTGCGCGAAGTCATCGGCGACAAGACCTATGAAGACCGCCGCCAGTCCATAGATCGGGGCCTGGCTGGCGAGACCTTCGCCTCGGAAACCACATTTGCAGATGTCAGCGGCACGATGCACCGCATGGAGATCCGCTACGTTCCCCATCTCAAGACCGACGGCTCGGTCGCGGGCGTCCACATTCTCGGCATCGACGTCGAAGACCGCGCGCAGCGCGAAGCCGACCTCGCTGTCAGCAACAAGCGCTTCCGCTACGCCATGGATGCCGTGCACGGCGTGCTCTGGACGAACAGCGCCGATGGCCGGATGGTCGGCGAGCAGCATGGCTGGTCGAAGCTGACCGGACAGACATTCGAAGAATATCAGGGCTACGGCTGGTCGAGCGTCGTCCATCCCGATGACGCGGCTGGCACCGTCGAGGCCTGGAAGCAGGCTGTGGCAACAAAAAGCATGTTCGTGCACGAGCACCGGGTGCGACGCCATGACGGCGCGTGGCGGCAGTTCGCGATCCGCGCCCTGCCGATCCTCGATGCGCCCGGCGAGATCGTCGAATGGGTCGGCGTCCACACCGACATCACCCACCAGCGGGCGGCAGAGGCAGCGCTGCGCGAGCAGGCGGAGACGCTGGTGCGCCAGGTTCGCCATCGCGAACGCGCCGAGGAACAACTCAGGCAGGTCAACGAGAACCTGGAGGCAAGAGTCGTCGCCGAAGTCGGCGAACGGCGCGCGGCAGAGGCCAAGCTCGCCCAGGCCCAGAAGATGGAGACCGTCGGCAAACTGACCGGCGGGGTCGCCCACGATTTCAACAATCTGCTGCAGGTCGTCTCCGGCAATCTGCAGATGCTTGCCAGGGACGTGGCGGGCAACCAGCGGGCCGAGACCCGGGTGGCCAATGCGATGGCAGGCGTTTCGCGCGGCTCGAAGCTCGCGAGCCAGCTTCTGGCCTTCGGACGACGGCAGGCGCTCGAGCCAAAGGTGGTCAATATCAGCCGCGTCGTGCGCAATATGGACGACATGCTGCGACGGGCGATTGGCGAAGCCATCGAAGTGGAAACCGTCGTGACCGGCGGCCTCTGGAACACATTCATAGATCCTGCCCAGGTCGAAAACGCCCTGCTCAATCTCGCCATCAATGCCCGCGACGCGATGGCGGGACGCGGCAAGCTGACGATCGAGCTTTCCAACGCCCATCTCGACGACGCCTATGCGCTGGACCATGACGAGGTGACCCCCGGTCAATACGTGATGCTCGCCGTCAGCGATACGGGCAGCGGCATGACGCCTGACATCCTCGAAAAGGTGTTCGAGCCGTTCTTCTCGACGAAGGCGGAGGGCAAGGGTTCGGGCCTCGGACTGTCGATGGTGTACGGGTTCGTCAAGCAGTCGGGCGGCCATGTCAAAATATATTCCGAGGTCGGCGAGGGCACAACCATCAAGCTCTACATGCCGCGCGCGATGCAATCCGAGGACATCGAGGTCGCCATCGATACCGGGCCGATCACCGGCGGCACGGAGACGGTTCTCGTCGTGGAAGACGACGACGCCGTGCGCGACACCGTCGTCAACCTGCTCCTGGACCTCGGCTATCGCGTGCTGAAGGCAGTCGACGCGGCAAGCGCGCTGAGCGTGATCGAGAGCGGCGTGCCGATCGACATCCTGTTTACCGACGTCGTCATGCCGGGCACCCTGAAGAGCCCCGAGCTCGCCCGCAAGGCGCGCGAGCGCATTCCTGATATCGCCGTGCTGTTCACGTCGGGCTACACGGAGAATTCGATCGTCCACGGCGGCAAGCTCGACGCCGGGACCGAATTGCTCTCGAAGCCCTACACCCGCGAGGCGATGGCGCGGAAATTCCGGCACGTGCTGGCCAACCGAAGCCAGCGCATCAAGATCGCGGAAAACAAGTCTGTCTCCCAATCGCCCGTCTCCGCTCCGGCATCGGACAATCCGATCACGACGAGGTTGACCGTGCTTCTGGTCGAGGATGACAGTCTCATCCGGATCAGCACAGGCGAAGCCCTGAAAGATGCGGGATACATCGTTGTCGAGGCAGGCAGCGCCGAGGAAGCCATGGCCGCGCTGGAAACGGTGCCCTTCGACGTGCTCGTCACCGACGTCAACCTGCCGGGGATATCCGGTTCCCAGCTGGCAAAGCGGGCCCGTGTGCTGCGGCCTTCGGCAGCGATCGTCTTTGCAACGGGCGATCCCTCCTCTGTGCAAACGGAGGCCGGGTCGCTGGTTCTCGGCAAGCCTTACGACGCGCGTGCCCTCATCTCAGCCGTCGAAACATCCTGGTCGTCGGGGCTTAACAACCAGCGACCCGGCATCGTCGACGAGAGCATGTCTGACAGGGGCGATGGTCTGCATTCACAGTCGAAATAGAGGTTTCCAGATCGGCGGCCCTGTTCGGGCTGTCGGCCCGTGCCCGTTGCTTCTACCGCCTCCCCATTGATCGAGGTCCGGGCTGCGCTATGTCCGGTCGTCCATGTTGGGATAAGCAATGGCAACCTTTTACTTCTTTATCTCGGACGGAATACAGGCCGAGATTGCCCTAGAGGCAGAAAACGCCCATGTCGCGATGAACGAAGGCCTGAACGCACTCGCGCAATACGCCTTCAGTCACTTTCCTCCGCCGGAAAACATATCCATCAGGATTTCGGACGCAGACCGGTGCCATGTCGCCACCCTTCAGCTCAGCTTCAAGATCGATTACGGCAAGGGCGTTACAACCTGATCGCATCGCGCCGTTTTTGCTCAATCTGCGGAACATTATTTTAAAGGTAATTTGCTAAATTATCAAAAACGAGACCAACAGGAACGACACGATGACCACGCAATGCAGCGGCTGCAGGGACGGCCAGAAGTTTCCTTTCGACTTCTCGATGGCGCTTCAGCCGATCGTCAATGTCGCCGACGGCACGGTCTACGGTCACGAAGCGCTGGTGCGCGGCGTCAACGGGGAGGGAGCCGCCAGCGTGCTTTCTGCCGTGGAGGTCGAAACCCGCTATGCCTTCGACCAGCAATGCAGGGTCAAGGCGATAGAACTGGCCGCCCAGGTCTTTCCGAAAGCCGGCCAACCGCGGCTCTCCATCAACTTCATGCCGAATGCGGTCTATGAGCCACGCGCCTGCATCAAGCTGACGCTGTCCACCGCGCTTAAGACCGGGTTTCCCCCGGATCGGATCATCTTCGAGTTCACCGAGACGGAAGAACTGGACACCGCGCATGTGCTCGGCATCCTCGCGACCTACCGGGAAATCGGCTTCAAGACGGCCATCGACGATTTCGGTGCCGGTCATGCCGGACTGGGCCTTCTCGCCAAGTTCCAGCCCGATATCGTCAAGCTGGACATGGATCTCGTGCGCAATATCGATTCCGACAAAGCCAAGCAGACCATCGTCCGCCACACGGTCGCGATGCTCCGCGACATGGGGATCACTCCCTTGTGCGAAGGCATCGAAACCGTTGCCGAGCGATCGGTGCTGCAGGAGTTCGGCGTCGAGCTGATGCAGGGATATCTGTTTTCAAAGCCTGTCTTCGAAGCGGTTGCGACGGATATCCAGGGCCTCGACCGCCGGCCGGCGGCGATGTGAGCCTGCGTTCCCGTCGCTGACAGCATCCCCGATCGGTGTTGATCATGTGTCGTCGTGATGCTCGATTGCGAGACATTTCGTTCGGAACGGTCTTCGAAGCTACAGGTTAGGTCCCCGACGTCCAACCGAAGGGATTTGAAGATGACCAAAAACGACCAGACACCGAAGATGACGCGCAGATCGATCGTGGGTGGC
>CAZZZI010000059.1:0-21809 GCA_964658415.1 uncultured Sphingomonas sp.
TCCGCGCTGCGGAAGTGCTGCAGAAGGAAGGCATCGATTGCAATCTGACGCTGCTGTTCAGCATGGCCCAGGCCGCTGCCTGCGCCGATGCCAAGGTTTTCCTGATCTCGCCCTTCGTCGGCCGTATCCTCGACTGGTACAAGAAGTCGACGGGCAAGGACTACACTTCGGAAGAAGATCCAGGCGTCATCTCGGTCCGCGAAATCTACAACTACTACAAGGCCAACGACATCAACACGATCGTCATGGGCGCCTCGTTCCGTAGCGCCGAGGAAGTGGCGGCACTCGCCGGCTGCGACCGCCTGACGATCAGCCCGAACCTGCTGGACGAGCTGTCCAAGGACGAAGGCAAGCTCGAGCGCAAGCTGTCGCCCGACGTCAAGCGCGCGACGCCGAAGCTGAATGTCGATGAAAAGACCTTCCGCTGGATGATGAACGAAGATGCAATGGCCACCGAAAAGCTCGCCGAAGGCATCCGCCAGTTCGGCAAGGACCTGGTTACCTTGCGCGAGATGGTATCCAAGCAGCTGCAGGCCGCCTGATAGTCTCGCTTGCGTTATGATTGAGAAAGGCCTGGCTGCACCCGCAGCCGGGCCTTTTCGCTTACGGGGTCACGGGTGCCAGAGGCGTTCGGCATTCTGCCGGAATAGCCGCGCCCGCTCGCTCTCGCTGCAGCCGACGACCAAAGCCTGGCTCGCCGCCACCCAGGTCGACAGGCCGCCGCCCAGCGTGCAGACCGGCCAGTCGCTGCCCCAGACGACGCGATCCCATCCGAAGCTTGAAATCGAATGTTCGACGAAGGGCCGCAGCGTCTCCACGGACCAGCTTTGCGGATCGGCATAGGCGACGACGCCCGAGATCTTCACGGTGACATTGGCGCGACGGGCAACCTCGCGAATGCCGTTCTTCCAGAGATCGCTCATACCGTCCTTGATGGCCGGCACGCCGCAGTGGTCGAGGATGAAGCGGACATCCGGATTAAGATCGATCAGGGCCACCGCCCGCTCCAGCTGGTGCGGCAAGACGCAAAGGTCGAAGGTCAATCGCGTTCCCGTCAGGCGGTTGAGGTTCTGGCGAAACACGCTGCCTTCGGAGATCTCGTCCGCCATGACATGCAGAACGCGACGAAAGCCCTTCACGAAGGGATCGGCGAGAACGCGTTCGAGATAGGCGGGGAAGTCCGTGTCCTCCGGCCGGCAGGCGGCGATCGCGCCACGGATCATGCTTTCCGGCCGCGATGCGAGGTCCCGGACATATTCGGTTTCCGCGCCGATGTCCGAGGGGTCGACGTCGACCTCCATGTGCAGCACGTCGGTGATGCCGCACCGCCGTGCCTCGCGCGCATAATCCTCGTAGAGGCTGTCGCGGTTGAGGGCGCCGGCTTCGGACAGCCAGGGGTAATTCAGCCTCGACCGGTCGACGATGTGAAGATGACTATCGAAAAGCATGGTTTCCTCCAGGATGCGGCGCGAGCCGTGCGCGGAAGATAGGGTATTCAGATCGGATTGATCAACCGGCTTCGTCGACCATGCCGGCGACGGTTTCGGACACGTCGGCGGCCGTGGCGCGCAAGAGCCCGATTGCCTGTTCGAAGCTCGGGGCTTTCTGGCTGACCGGCTGGATGTAGGGGCAGGTCAAGGCCGCGAGCGCGTTGCCGTCCTGCGCCAGGATCGGTGCCGAGATGTTGCGGACGCCTGTCGTCTGCAGGCTGTCCATGGTCTCGAAGCCGCGTTCCCTGATCAGATGCAGCCGGTCGGCAAGGTCGTCGGGCATCGCGACGTCGTCGTCCCGACGCTGCTGCTCGGCGATCATCATCTGCCGCACCCTGTCGTCGCGGAAGGCGAGCAGCACGTGGCCGGACCCGGTGTTGAACAGGCTGATCTGCGCGCCAACGCGGATCGATATGCCCCAATAGGTCGGCGAGTCCTGCTGGGCGATCACCGCGACGGAGCCTCTGTCGAAGACCGCAAGGTGGCAGGCCTGTTCGGCACGGTTGGCAAATTCGCGCATCAGGGGCGTCGAGAAGGAGACAAGTCGGCGGACCGGAGCATGGAAATGGGCAAGGCCAAACAGCTTCAGCGTCAGGAAAAAGCGGTCACCCTCCTGCCGCTGGACATAGCCCCGGCGCACCAGCCGATCGAGCATGCGATAAAATTCATTGGGGCTTTTGCCGAGATGCTTGGCGATTTCCGCCTGGGTCAGGCCGCCGTCGATGCGCGAGAGCAGCTCCAGGATGTCCAAGCCCTTGTCGAGCGCCGGGGCCCGGTAGCGGTCGCCATCCTCTTCAACGCCTGCCATCGGACCTGCCACTCATTTCGACCACAAGCTTTCATATATGAATGAGAGGCGGGTTTGCAAGCGAACCGGGCGGAGGCTTGACGGTCCAGGGGTGCGTGTTTACAGATAAATCAACAATCCATATCTGAGTATCGACGGCTGTTGGCGGGCAGGGGCGATTGCTCTGGACGCAGCCCCGGGCTCAGGCATAGGTTCGGGGACAGGCACGCTCCCTGCGTGGCACGCACATCGCCGGCGAGACGCCGGTCGTTCTGGCAGACTGAGGACAAGGAACTTCGATATGGGACACGGACTGGAAGGCAAGACCGTTCTGATCACTGCGGCGGCCCAGGGCATCGGGCGGGCATCCGCCGAGCGCTTCATTCGCATGGGGGCGCGGGTGATCGCGACCGATATCAACGAGGACGCGCTGTCCACCCTCGAAGGCGCTGAAAAACAGGTCCTCAACGTGCTCGACAGCGACGGCGTCAAGGCCTTTGCCGCGCGGACCGGCGCCATCGACGTGCTGTTCAACTGCGCCGGCTTCGTGCATGCCGGCACGATCCTCGATTGCGAGGAAAAGGACTGGGATTTCTCGCTCAACCTCAACGCCAAGGCGATGTACACCACCTGCCGTACCTTCCTGCCGGGCATGCTGGACAAGGGCAAGGGGGTCATCGTCAACATGGCCTCCGTCGCTTCGAGCGTGAAGGGCGTGCCGAACCGCTTTGCATATTGCGCCTCAAAGGCCGCCGTGATCGGGCTGACCAAGGCCATTGCCGCCGATTTCGTCTCCAGGGGGATCCGTGCCAATGCCATCTGCCCGGGCACCGTCGACAGCCCGTCGCTGCACGACCGCCTGCGCGCCACCGGCGACTACGACAAGGCGATGACGGATTTCATCGCGCGCCAGCCTATGGGGCGCATCGCCACACCGGACGAGATCGCGGCGCTGGTGACCTATCTCGCCGGCGACGAGTCCGGCTTCACGACGGGCCAGGCGCTGGTTGTGGATGGCGGCTGGACCGGCTGACTGCCGCCCTGCCGGGAAGGCGCGGACAGGGCGTAAACAGTCCCGCGCGATGGCTTGCAAGAATGCTGCGCGAACGTATATCTGGGCGATCTGACCAGGACGGAGTGCGAGCATGCAGCAGAGTACAAAACGACAGGCGGCACGCTCGCCGGTCGTCAGAGAGACGCGCAAGCATCTGGGCGTCGTTCTCGCCGTCCTGACCATCCTGGTCGTCTTTGGCCTGCTGACGTCTCGGAAGTTCAACGCGAGCAATTTCCTGGCAAGCTGGAACGGCGGCGCGGTCGTCTATATCTGCTTCACCTGGTATCGCATGCTTCGCTCCAACGTCAGCCGCATCCGGCAGCGCGCCGCCGATACCGATTTTTCCGATATACTGGTGCTTTTCCTGTCTATCGCGGCGGCTGTGGCGAGCATCGCGGGGATCGGTATCGAGCTCAGCGGCGTCAAGAATGCGTCGCCGGAGCAGGCGTTGGAGAGTGCCGGTGTGGCGATCTTCACGATCCTTGTGTCCTGGATCTTTCTCCACACGCTGTTCACCACGCACTACGCCCATCGCTTCTACGCCGACAACAGCGGCAAGCCGCCGATCCGCTTTCCGGACGATGTCAAGGAGCCCAATTATTGGGACTTCCTGTATTTCACCTTCACCATCGGCGTGGCATCCCAGACCGCCGATGTTGCGATCGCAACGACGTCCATGCGCAAGCTGGCGCTGCTGCATTCGGTGTTGTCATTCCTGTTCAACACCACAATATTGGCATTGGCGATCAACGTCGGGGCAAGCCTGCTCTAGGTTGCGCGGCAAGGGTGGCATTAGGCTGGGGACAGACGCTGCTGATGGCCTGCCGGAGAGCAAGTTCAGGCAGATATTGCGCTTTCCAGCGCGCGAGGTTGTGTATACATCGACGGGGGCACCTGTTGCTTTTCATTCAAGGAAACGATTGGCTTAAGCATGGCGGGTGAGCGAGAATTGTCGAACGATCTATCGACCTCTGTAGAAGCCATCGTCCGTATCGATGCGGTTCCGACCATCCTCGACGTTCTCTGCAAGACCACCGGCATGGGTTTTGCGGCGGTCGCGCGGGTAACAGAAGATCGCTGGGTGGCCTGCGGCGTGCGGGACGAGATCGACTTCGGTTTGGAGCCCGGCAGCGAGTTGAAGGTCGAGACGACGATCTGCAACGAGATCCGCGAGCATCGGGAGGCCGTGGTGATCGACGATGTCAGCAACGACCCCGTCTTTGCGGCGCACCACACGCCTGCGCTCTACGGTCTGCAAAGCTACATCTCCGTGCCGATCGTGCTGCCCGATGGTACGTTTTTCGGCACGCTCTGCGCCATCGACAGGGTTCCGCGACAGTTGAACACGCCAGCGACGGTCGGCATGTTCCAGCTTTTCGCCAACCTGATCGCACTGCAGCTCGATGCCAACCAGCGCGCGCTCGACAGCGAAACGAGGCTGCAGACGGAGCAGGAAAATGCGGTGCTGCGCGAGGAGTTCATCGCCGTGCTCGGCCATGACCTGCGCAATCCGCTGGCTTCCATCGACGCCGGCACCAAGATGCTCCAGCGTACCGTGACCGATGAAAAGTCACGCTCGATCCTGCAACTGATGCGGTCGAGCGTCAGCCGCATGTCTGGGTTGATCGACGACGTTCTGGATTTCGCGAGGGGACGGCTGGGCAGTGGACTGACGATGGACGGGCTTTCGCTCGTTGCCGTCAGGCCGATGATCGAGCAGGTAGTAAGCGAGCTTTCCGCCGCCCATACCGACAGGACAATCGTCGCCGAGGTCAGCGACATCACCGTGCGCTGCGACCCTGCGCGTCTCGGCCAGCTTCTGTCGAACCTGCTTGCCAATGCCCTGACGCATGGCGCGGAGGATGGGGAGATTTTGGTGACCGCGCGCATCGAGGACGGCTGGTTCAAGATGGATGTCACCAACCCGGGCGACCCTATCCCTGCCGAAGTGGCAGAGCATCTCTTCAAGCCCTTCGTTCGGGCCTCTGCAAAGCCATCCCACGCGGGGCTCGGCCTTGGTCTCTACATTGCGTCCGAGATCGCTCGGGCCCATCGCGGAACGCTTACCGTTCAGTCGTCCGAGGCGGAAACGCGGTTCTCGTTGAGTTTCAACGCGGCCTGACCTTTGTCAGCGGCTGCCCCGCCCGATGATTTCGGTCGGAGCAGCGGTGTATCGTCAGACGATGGCGTTGCCAGCCATGATGGCGAGAACGACAAAGATCAGGAACACGATCAGGGCGATGCCGAAGAGGACGCGCGCGATTGTCGCGGTGGCGGCCGAAACGCCCGAGAAGCCAAAGAAACCGGCGATAACCGAGATGACGAAGAATATAAGAGCCCACTTCAGCATGAAAAATTTCCTCTGCGCAAATTGTTGACGTGAGACGCGCGAGAAGAAGAAAGGTTCCATCGGATCGCGAATTCCACCGGCGCCGCATGTCACAGCCGCGCCGGTGGTAGCGTTTTTCAGCCGTGGTTGATCATCACGTGACGGACGGCGGTGTAGTCTTCGAGCGCGTAGATCGACATGTCCTTGCCGTAACCCGATTGCTTCAAGCCGCCATGCGGCATCTCGTTGACCAGCATGAAGTGGGTGTTGATCCAGGTGCAGCCATATTGGAGCCGGGCGGCTGTTTGCATTCCCCGGCCGATGTCCTTGGTCCAGACGGAGGAGGCGAGGCCGTAGTCGCTGTCGTTCGCCCAGGTGACGGCGTCGTCGACGTCGGTGAAGCGGGTGACCGAGACAACAGGCCCGAAGACCTCGCGGCGGACGATCTCGTCCTCCTGGGTCGCGCCGGCAATCACGGTCGGGGCATAGAAGAAGCCCTTGTCGCCGGAGACCGTGCCGCCCGTGGTGATTTCCATGTGCTTGTGCTCGGCGGCGCGGGCGACGAAGCTTTCGACCCGGTCGCGCTGTCGCTTGGAGATGAGAGGGCCGATCTCGTTCTCGGTATCGTCGGGAAGGTTGAACTTGATCGAGGAGACGGCGGAGGAGAGGTCGGCGACGAACCGGTCGTAGACCTTGGCGTCGGCATAGATGCGGCAGGCGGCCGTGCAGTCCTGGCCGGCATTGTAGTAGCCGAAGGTGCGGATGCCTGAAACAACGGCGTCGATATCGGCATCGTCGAAGACGATGACGGGCGCTTTGCCGCCGAGTTCGAGATGGGTGCGCTTGACGGTCTTGGCGGCGGCCTGCAGCACCTTCTTGCCGGTGGCGATATCGCCTGTGATCGACACCATGCCGATCTTGGGATGATTGATCAGCGCGTTGCCGACCGTCTCGCCGCGGCCGAGGATGACGTTGACGACGCCCTCCGGCAGGATCGCGGCAAACAGCTTTGCCATCTTCAGGGCTGACAGCGGCGTCTGTTCGGATGGTTTGAAGACCACCGTGTTGCCGCCGGCCAGCGCCGGGGCGAGTTTCCAGGCCATCATCATCAGGGGATAGTTCCAGGGGGCGATGGAGCCGACGATGCCGATCGGGTCGCGGCGGATCATCGAGGTGTGGCCGGGCAGGTATTCGCCGGCCACAGGTCCGTGAAGGTTGCGCACGGCACCCGCAAAGAACCGGTAGCAGTCGACGATGGCGGGGATCTCGTCATTCAGAACGGCATTGATCGGCTTGCCGCAGTTCAGCGCCTCAAGCGCTGCGAAGCCTTCGGCATCCCGCTCGATGGCGTCGGCAATTTTCAGCAGATAGGCGGAGCGCTGGGCCGGGGTCGTCTGCGACCAGGTCTTGAAGGCAATCTCGGCGGCGTCGACGGCGCTGTCGACCTGGCCGAGCGAGGCCTCCGGCAGGTCGATCACGGTCTCGCCAGTCTTCGGGTTGAGGACATGTTCGTCATTTTCGGTGCCGGTCTCGAAGCGGGACCCGATCAGCATTGCAGTGTCCATGATGTTCTCCCTTGGTGTTACTTGCCGCCGCCGGCGATCTGGTCGCCGTCGCGGGTGAGATAATAGGCAGCCAGGATCGGCAGGAAGGTGACGAGCACGACGACCATGGCGACGACATTGGTGACAGGCCGCTGGCGCGGGCGGATCAGTTCCTCGAGCATCCAGATCGGCAGGGTCATCTGCTGGCCACCGGTGAAGGTGGTGACGATCACCTCGTCGAAGGACAGCGCGAAGGCCAGCATGCCACCGGCCAGAAGCGCCGTGCCGATATTCGGCAGTATGATGTGGCGGAAGGTCTGGAAGCCGTCGGCGCCGAGATCCAGCGACGCCTCGATCAGCGAGCCCTGGGTGCGGCGGAAGCGGGCAACCGCGTTGTTGTAGACCACCACGACGCAGAAGGTGGCATGGCCGAGCACGATGGTCCAGACCGAAAAGGGGATGTCGAACAGGCTGAAGGCTGAGCGGAGCGCGATGCCGGTGACGATGCCGGGAAGGGCGATTGGCAGGATCACCAAGAGCGAGATGCCCTCGCGTCCGAAGAATTTTGTCTGGCTGACCGCCGCGGCGCAGAGCGTGCCGAGCACCAGGGCGATGGCTGTCGCGATGGTCGCGACCTGCACCGAGAGCCCGAGCGCCGCCCAGATATCGGGCCGGTTCCAGGCGACCGCGAACCATTGCGTCGTTAGCCCCGGCGGCGGCCACTGGTAGCTCTTTTCCTCCGTCGTGAAGGCGTAGACGAAGATCAGCAGGATCGGCAGATGCAGGAAGGCAAGGCCGGCGGCAGCACCGAGCTTCAGGGGCAGGGGTGCGCGGGGGGCGGTGTCAGAGCGCATCGAAGGCTCCCTTGGCCTTGGCCATCCAGAGATAGGCGGCCATGATGACGATGGGGACGACGGAGAAGGCGGCGGCGAGCGGCACGTTGCCGGCGGTGCCCTGCTGCGTATAGACCGCCTGGCCGATGAACAGCCGCGACGAGCCGATGATCTGCGGAATGATGTAGTCTCCCAGCGTCAGCGAGAAGGTGAAGATCGAGCCGGCGACGATGCCGGGCAGGGCCAGCGGCAGGAGCACGGTGTGAAAGGTCTGGCGCGGGGTGGCGCCGAGATCGGAGGAGGCTTCCAGCAGCGTGCCGGGCACGCGCTCCAGGGCTGCCTGGGTCGGCAGGATCATGTAGGGCAGCCAGACATAGACGAAGACCAGGAAGGTGCCGATATAGCTCACCGACAGCGAGTTGCCGCCGATGACGGGCAGGCTGAGGACGGCATCCAGCGCCGCGCCAAGCCCTACCTTTGCAAACAGCCAGGTGAGAATGCCCTCCTTGGCGAGGATCAGCTTCCAGGCATAGACCTTGACGAGATAGCTCGACCAGAGCGGCAGCATGACGCCGAGATAGAACAGCGCCTTCCATTTTCCGCGCGCGTAACGCGCCGCGTAATAGGCGATCGGGAAGGCGACGACGGCTGAGGCGAGGGTCACCAGTGCGGCCATCAGCACGGTGCGGACGATGATGTCGAAATTGGCGGCGCCGAGCAGTTGCCCATAGGTGGCGAGCGTGAATTCGTAGTTCACCATGCCCGAGAAGTCGTCGATCGAGAAGAAGCTCTGCAGCAGCAGCGTCAGCAGCGAGCCGATGTAGATGATGCCGAGCCAGGCGAGCGGCGGTGCCAGCATCAGCGCCAGCAGCAGCTTCGGCCGCCGCCAGAAGAGATCGGAGAGGCCGCCGAAGACTCCGCCGCGCCCTGGCAGGATCGCCGTTGTCGCGGATGCTGCCGGCCCGGCTGTGCTCTCGGTATGGGAGGCGAAGACGGTCATGCGGCGTCGTCCATGTAGTGCACGTCGGCCGGGCGCCAGGAGAGCCTGACGGTGGCGCCGGGGCCGGGGATGGCGCTGCCGGCCGGCACCGTGACATGCAGGCGCGTGCCCTCGGCCTCGACGGCGAGCCGCGTTGCTGCGCCGAGGAAATTGCTGGCGGTGATCGCAGCCGCAATGCCGCCCTGATCGTCGAGGCGGATCGCTTCGGGCCTCAGGCTTGCCCAGCGTTTTTCGCCGCCGAGGCGGGCCATGGTGTCGGGGGGGATGACGTTGGACGAGCCGACGAAATCGGCGACGAAGCGGGTCTTCGGCCGCTGGTAGATGTCGTGCGGCGTACCGTGCTGGACGATGCCGCCCTCGTTGAAGACCGCCACCCGGTCGGCCATCGACAGGGCCTCGCTCTGGTCGTGGGTGACGAAGATGAAGGTGATACCGAGCGCCCGTTGGAGGCTCTTCAGTTCCTCCTGCATCTGCTCGCGCAGTTTCAGGTCGAGCGCACCCAGCGGCTCGTCGAGCAGCAGCACCTTGGGCTTGTTGACCAGTGCCCGGGCCAGCGCCACGCGCTGCCGCTGGCCGCCCGAGAGTTGGCCGGGACGGCGGCTGCCATAGCCGGGAAGCTTCACCATTTCCAGCGCCTGTTCTGAGGCTCTCAATCGTTCAGCTTTGCCGACACCCTTGACCATCAGCCCATAGGCGACGTTGTCGGAGATGTTGAGGTGCGGGAAGAGGGCGTAGTCCTGGAAGACGGTGTTGACGTTGCGCCTGTAGGGCGGCACGCCCTCGGCGGTTTCGCCGAAGATCTCGATATGCCCGGCCGTCGGCTGCTCGAAACCGGCGATCAGCCGCAGGCAAGTGGTCTTGCCGGAGCCGGAGGGGCCGAGCATGGCGAAGAATTCGCCCGACGCGATCTCCAGGTCGACGCCATCGACGGCGCGGACAGGGCCGAAATGGCGGGAAACCTTCTGGAAGCGGACGGCTGCTGTCATGGCTGGCTCCGGGGATGCGCGTGGTTTGATACCCTCCCCTTGAGGGGGAGGGTCGGACCTAAGGTCCGGGGTGGGGTGAGGCCGCGAGTCGGAGTGTGGTCAGGTCACCCCCACCCGCGCTTCGCGCGACCTCCCCCTCGAGGGGGAGGTGGATCAGCGGCCGCCGATGACGCCGATATAGTCCGATACCCAGCGGTGGTAGGGCACGCATTCGCTCTGCGTCGTGCACTTGGCCGTCGGGGTCTTCCAGAACTTGATCTTGTCGAAATGGTCGGCGCCATTGGTGGCGCAGCCGGTGTCGGTCATCAGCTCGTTGCCCTTGCAGGCGGCCGGAACCGAGGGCACGGCGCCGAACCAGGCGGCGGCGTCGCCCTGGACCTTGGCCTGCAGCGAATGCTCCATCCACATATAGGCGCAGTTCGGGTGGGTGCTGTCGACGTGCAGCATCGTCGTGTCGGCCCAGCCGGTGGTGCCCTCTTCCGGGAAGGTCGAGGCGATCTTCTGCTTGTCGGCGGCGAGCAGGTTGACCTGGAACGGCCAGGAGCCGGAGGCGACGACGCCCTCGTTCTTGAAGTCGTCGATCTGGATCATCGCATCGTGCCAGTAGCGCGACACCAGCTTGCGCTGGCCGCGCAGCAGGTCGAGGGCAGCCTTGTACTGGTCCTCGTTGAGCTCGTAGGGGTCCTTGATGCCGAGCTCCGGCTTGTGGGCCATCAGGTAGAGGGCGGCGTCGGCGATATATATCGGGCCGTCATAGGCCTGGACGCGGCCCTTGTTGGACTTGCCGTCGGGGAGGGTCATCTCCTCGAAGACCACCTTCCAGCTCTTCGGCGCCTCGCCCTTGAAGGCGTCGGTGTTGTACATCAGCACGTTCGGTCCCCAGAGATAGGGGACGCCGTAGTGGACGCCGCCGACGGTGTGCCAGGGCGCATTCTTCAGCCGGTCGTCGACCGTCTTCCAGCTCGGGATGAGATCGACGTTGATCGGCTGCACGCGCTTGCCGGCCACCAGCCGCAGCGAGGCGTCGCCGGAGGCCGTCACGAGGTCGAAGCCGCCCTCGTTCATCAATGCCACCATTTCGTCCGACGTGGCGGCGGTCTTGACCGAGACCTTGCAGCCCGTCTCCTTCTCGAAGCCGGTGACCCAGTCATAGGCCTTGTCGCTCTCGCCGCGCTCGATATAGCCGGCCCAGGCGACGATGCTGACCGCGCCTTCGCCCTTGCCGAGCGTCTTCAGCGGTTCGGCGGCAATGACCTGGGTGGTAAAACTCAACGCCGCCAGCGCGGCCGTGCAGGATTTCAGCAGAGGCTTCATCGCAGTCTCCCGGTTGGTGCCATTTTGTGGCGTTCTGTTCCCGGGTGAAAAGGTGACGCGAATTTGCCGCAATCGCAAATCCATTTATCAGAACGCCGCTATCGGAAACTCCGATACCGTCTTGCTTCACTGACGCTGCCGGCCGGATCGCATGGTTTCCGCGATATTGATGAAGTCGCGGGCGGCAGCGGGCAGGCTCGAGCCTTTGCGCCAGACAATGCCGACCTGGACGACCGGCAGGGCACCCGAAACGTCGCGGCTCTCGATCCGATCGCCTTCCAGCGACCAGGGACGGTAGACGAGGTCGGGCAATAGCGCGACGCCGGCACCGGTTGCCACGAGGCTGCGGACGGCCTCCACCGAGCGGGTGCGGAAGGCGACGTGCGGGCGGGCGCCCAGTGCCGACAGCAGCTTGCCGGTGTTTTCCTCGATTTCGTCGATGGTCAGCATGATCAGCGGCTCGCGGCTGATATCGGCGACGCCGATGATGTCGGCCGAGACCAGCGGATGGCCCATCGGCAGCCAGAGCCGGTAGGGCGAGGTCTCGATGATCTCGGCCTGCAAGGCCATGCGGTCGCGCAGGTTCGAGATCACCATCACGGCAACATCGAGTTCGCCGCCGACGAGGAGATGTTCGAGATAGCCGCCATTGTCCTCGATGGCTGTCACGTCGACGGCGGGGCAGGCGCGGCGGTAGCGGGCGAGAAGATCCGACAGCACGTAGCCTGCGACCAGGGACGTCACGCCGATATTGAGCGTTCCCGTCGGTGCGCTCTGCTGGCCGGAAAAACTGGTGCGGGCGTCGGAGACGGTGGAAAGGATCTTCGTCGCATGGCGCAGGAACTGGTGGCCGTTGTGGGTGATCGAAAGGCCGCGCGGAAGGCGATCGAAAAGGCTGACGCCGAGGTCGCTTTCGAGCTCCTTCAGCGCCTCTGTTACCGAGGATTGCGAGATCGACAGGTTCTGCGCGGCACGGGTGACAGAGCCCTGTTCCGCGACGGCGACGAAATACTGAAGCTGTCTCAGGGTGAATGCCATCCGTCGGTTAGATCACGGCGGCGCGAGCCATGGCAAGGGAGGGCTTTTCGCGTACCAACAGGCAAAATTCATCATAGCAGCTGCAGGTTGCCTGAAATCCCGTAACGGCACAGCCTGCGGTTCATGCGTTGCATCGGTCTAAACTTGAAGCCGTTGGTTTCACTTCCAAAATTGGGCTAGACGTTTTTTCGATTTGTCTGGATATCGGCGGGCGTTTCACCCTCTCCTTAAGTATTCTGAAACGTCATATCTCTAGTTTTGCAGATGACTATCTTGGCTTTGGAGTGCGTTATGGTGGAGCAGTTGGCTTGATGGCCTTACTGCGCAAATTCCGGCTATCCCGGAAACTGGTCATTATTGTCGGCGGAGTGGCCTTGTTGATGGGCTCCTCCGGCGCATTCGCACTTTATATTGGTCGCGAGAGACTGCTAGGACCATCGGCCGCATCCGTCAACGGCCTGCAATGCACAGACCTCAACCTGGTGACGATCCGCAAGAACAAACGCGTCTGGCTGCGCAAGTACATAACGTCGGACGCGACGGATGGCCTGACGCGGGTGAAGACGGCTCTGCGCGTGGCGAAGGCTGTCTATGATGCACAGAAACCGGATCTGGTGCAGGTCGTGGTGCTCGACAAGAAAGGGCCGACGTTGCAGTCGGACATTCACGGTCGCGCCCTCGGTGCCACGGTCGTCTACATACCTCATCCCGAAAAAATCGCCGATGGCTCGATCGAGGTGCCGATGACCGCGCGCTACTACAACGGCGGCGCAAACGACGAGGGCCAGTTCTTCGGCGAGCGGGTGGATATGACGCCCCAGGATATCGACGGCGTGATGGCCTCGCTGAATGATCACAGCGACTGTGCCGATCCTGTGACGACTGCGGCAACCAAGGCGCCTGAAGGTGGCAAGCACCCGAAAAAGAAGCCGGCTGAAGAAGCGGGAGCGAAGGGTGAGGGCGCAGGCGAAAAGCCAGCCGAGGAGAAGCCTGCCGAGGGTGAGGCGCCAACACCCGAGCACACCCCTGCAGCGACGGATGCCAAGCCCGAGGGCGGCAGCACCGGCAGCTTCATCGGTGTCAGCGCCGATCCGACCGTCGAGACGCCGCCGCAGTTGCGTGTCGAGGCGACACCGTCAGCCGCCGACGCCATAGCGGCCCGCTCGAACGCCGATCCGCAGACGACAGGTGCCAACAGATAGGGTTCGTAATTCCGCGACGGATGCCGTTTGGCCTCCGTCGCGGGGTGTCTTTCTCGTCAGTCCGCCTTGGCGCGGCGGGCCGGGAAGAGGATGATGTCGCGGATCGACGGGGCGTTGGTCAAAAGCATGATCAGGCGGTCGACGCCGATGCCGAGGCCACCGGCCGGCGGCATGCCCTGATCGATCGCATCGAGGAACTCATCGTCTAGCTGCTTGTCCTTCTCGCCGCGGGCGTGGGCCTGCTCCAGCTGCTCGACCATGCGCTTGCGCTGCTCTTCCGGGTCGTTCAGTTCCGAGAAGGCGTTGCCCAGTTCCCAGGCGTTGCAATAGGTCTCGAAACGCTCGACGAGGCGGGGTTCGCCCGGCACTTCCTTGGCGAAAGGCGAGATGTCCTTCGGGAAGTGGGTGACGTGGCTCGGCTGGATCAGCGTGCCTTCGACCTTCTCTTCGAAGATGAATGCCAGGCACTCGCCCCAGGTCCAGTCCTTCTCGACGGCAAAGCCGGCAGCCTTGGCGGCGGTGCGGGCTTCCTCATCCGTCTTCATGGCGAGGAAGTCTATGCCGGTGGCTTCCTTGACGGCATCTGGCATCGGCACGCGCTTGAACGGGCCCTTGAAGGAAATGTCCTTGTCGCCGAATTTGAATTCGGTGGTGCCGTGGATGCTCATCGCCAGCGTCGAGAACAGCCGTTCGACGAGGTCCATGATGTCCTCGTAGTCGGCATAGGCCCAGTAGCACTCCATCATGGTGAATTCCGGATTGTGCCGGGTGGAGACGCCTTCGTTGCGGAAGTTGCGGTTGATCTCGAACACCTTGTCGGTGAGGCCGGAGACCAGCGTGCGCTTCAGGAACAGTTCCGGCGCGATGCGCAGGTACATGTCGAGCTTGAGGGTATTGTGATGGGTCTTGAAGGGCTCGGCCGTGGCGCCGCCATAGACCGAATGCAGCATCGGCGTCTCGACTTCCATGAAGCCGTCATTCTCCATGAAGCGGCGGATGCCGGAGACGATCTTCGAGCGCTGCTGGAAGCGCAGCTTGGAATCCTCGTTGGTCATGATGTCGAGATGGCGCTTGCGGTAGCGGGTCTCGATATCAGACAGGCCGTGCCACTTTTCCGGCATCGGCAGCAGCGACTTGGTCAGCATGGTGATCTCGCGGGCCGAGATCGTCAGCTCGCCGCGCTTGGTGCGGCGCACGACGCCGGTGACGCCGATGATGTCGCCGATGTCGATCATCGGCAGCAGCGCGCGGGCCTCTTCCGGAGTGGTGTCCTTGTGGGAAAAGATCTGGATCTTGGCGCCGGCGTCATGGATGTCCATGAACATGCCCGAGTTGCGCGAGGAGTAGACGCGACCGGCGACCGTGACCATGTCCTCGGTTTCCGTGTCGATCGGCAGCTCTGCGTATTTCGCGGCCAGCTCCGTGTTGGTCATGGTCCGGTGGAAATGCGCCGGATAGACGTCGCCCACCTGTTCGCGCAGCAGCTTCAGCTTCTGGGCGCGCACTTCGGTGGCGTCGGAGGAGAGGGCGGTTTCGGTCTTGGTGTCGGACATCTGTTGGACCTCTTTGGCGGCAGGGCCGCTTGTCGTTGTAACACTGTGCATGCCGCCCCCCTCACCCTAGCCCTCTCCCCGAGGGGAGAGGGGACTGGAGGTCAGGCCGCAACGGCCGTCCCTTCTCCCCTTGGGGAGAAGGTGGCCCGAAGGGCCGGATGAGGGCGCGAAGCCCTTATTTCCCGCTGCCGACCATCGTGGCAACAGTCTTTGCCGCCAGCTTCAGCCGCTGTCGCACGACCGCGCGGCCGAGAATGGCCATGCTATCGAACAACGGCAACGACCGCGACGAGCCGGACATGGCGACGAACATCGGCGCCAGGATGACCTTCAGCTTCTTGCCCGTGCGTTCGGCAATGGCGCGGAGTTCCGCCTCGATGGATTCGACGTTCCACTCGAGGATCTTTTCGAGATCCGGCTGCACCGTGTTGAAGATTTCCAGCAGTTCTTCCGGCGTCGACTTGATCTTGGCAAAATGCGAGGCATCGAGGTTGAGCTCGGACTTTAGCAGGAAGCCCATCAGATCAGGCAGTTCGCCGAGCTTGGTGATGCGCGAGTGCGACAGCCTGAGGCCTTCCTGCAGGCGGCTGTTTTCCATCGCCCAGGCGAGCACGCGCTGGCTGAATTCTTCTTCCGACAGCTTTTCGCGCAGCCAGCGGCCGTTCAGCCAGTCGAGCTTCTGGATATCGAAGATGGCGCCGGCCTTGGACAGGCTTTCCGGGTCAAACTTCTCGGCCAGCTCGTCGATGGTCAGGAGCTCCTCGCCTTCGCCGATCTGCATGAAGAACAGGCCGAGGAAGTTCATCAGCGCTTCCGGGATATAGCCGAGCGCGGTGTAATAGGAGATCGAGGTCGGGTTCTTGCGCTTCGACAGTTTTGACTTGTCGGCATTCCGCATGAGGGAGAGGTGCATGAAGACCGGCTGGTCCCATTCGAAATAGCGATACAGCAGGATGTGCTTCGGCACCGAGGCCAGCCATTCCTCGCCGCGCGCCACATGGGTGATCTTCATCAGGTGGTCGTCGACGACATTGGCCATGTGGTAGGTCGGCATGCCGTCGGCCTTCATCAGCACCTGCATGTCGACCGAGTCCCACGGGATGGAGACATCGCCGTAGACGCCGTCGTGGAAATCGCACGAGCCTTCGGCCGGGATCTTCATCCGCACGACGGAGGCTTCGCCCGATGCGACGCGGGAGGAGACTTCCTCGGCCGACAGGTTCAGGCAGTGGCCATCATATTTCGGCGGCTTGCCGGCTGCCCGCTGCGCCTCGCGCATTTCCGTCAGCCGCTCGGGCGTGCAGAAGCAGCGGAAGGCGTGGCCCTTCTGCAGCAGCTCCTCGGCGTAGGGCTGGTACATGTCCTTGCGGTCGCTCTGGCGATAGGGGCCATAGGGGCCGCCGATATCGGGGCCTTCCGACCATTCGAGGCCGCACCACTTCAAGGCATCCAGAACCTTCGTCTCGAATTCCGGCGTCGAGCGGTTGGCGTCGGTATCCTCGATGCGCAGGATGAACTCGCCGCCGTGCTTCTTGGCAAAGAGGTAATTGAACAGCGCAATGTAGGCCGTGCCGACATGGGGTTCGCCGGTCGGGGAGGGTGCGATGCGGACGCGGACGCCTGATGTGGTCATGATGTCTATCCGTGATGACGTGCGGGAGATCCAGACGCGGCACTGGCCGGCGCCAAGGATCGGAGTTTTGGGAACAGCCGCAAAACAGCGTCAAAACGCTGCCCATGAGGCCATCGTCCGTTTGGCTGGCCTTAGGCCATATTCAACCGTCGAGGTCAAGGAAAACTGCCGATTTGGGCAGCCGGGAATGGCTGCGGCAAAAGGCCGGGCCAGCGCCTTCAGGCGCCGGTCCGGCCGCTGTCGTCAGGCTGTGTCAGGTCTCAGTGCCGGGTCTGGGATTTGGACCTGCGGTTTCTGACCAGCATGTTCAGGATCTCGACCAGGGCGGAGAAGGCCATCGCCGCATAGATATAGCCCTTCGGCACGTGGAAACCCATGCCCTCGGCGATCAGCGTCGTGCCGATCATCAAGAGGAAGGCTAGCGCAAGCATGACGATCGAGGGGTTCTTCTCGATGAAGTTGGCGAGCGGGGCTGCGGCCACCAGCATGACGGTGACAGCGGCGATGACGGCCACGAACATGATCGGGATATGCGGCGTCATGCCGACGGCGGTGATGATGCTGTCGACGGAAAAGACCAGGTCGAGCAACAGGATCTGGCCGATCGCGGCTGAAAAGCCGGTCGTCGTCGACTTGGCGATGAAATCGCCTTCGTGGTCGACCGGATCGACGTTGTGGTGGATTTCCTTGGTTGCCTTCCACAGGAGGAAGAGGCCGCCGGCCAGAAGGATGATGTCCTTCCACGAAAAGCCGTGGCCCCAGATCTCGAAGACGGGAACGGTGAGCTTGACGATCCAGGCAACGGTGCCGAGCAGCGCCAGTCGCATGATGAGCGCCAGGCTGATGCCGATCTTGCGGGCCCTGTCGCGGTGTTCAGGCGGCAACTTGTTGGTGAGGATCGAAATGAAGATGAGGTTGTCGATGCCGAGCACCACCTCCATCACGACAAGCGTCACGAGCGCCACCCAGGCGGTCGGATCCTGAAGAAGCGGCAGAATAGTCTCCATCGATAACGTCCCCACATTGTCTGTCCGGCGAAAATGCCCGGACTAATGTAGGAAGTGGAGTTTCCAGCGCAAGAACCGCCCGGCTTTAGACGCTAGGCTGGTCGCGGACCCGTGCCGTAAGCCGCCAGGAAAGTCCTGACGGCACCCTTGATCACCCGCTCGATTTCCGCCTCCGGTGGCGGCGCATCCATGCTGCCGAACAGGCGAAGCTTAAAGAAGCTGCCGCTGGAGAGGTCGAGAAACTGCGCGGCGGCAAGCTCGAGATCGTCGATCTGCAGTTTGCCGTCCTCCATGTGGCGGACGAGGAAGTCCTGCAGCACCGTGCGCAGGTTCTCCGGCCCTTTGAAGAACCGCTTGCAGAGCACGGGCATCCGCTCGCGAACACCGAGCACCGTTCGCATGGCGGCAATCACCTTCTCGTCGGTCATATGCCGCACGAAGGTCACGCCGAAATCGTAGAGGCCGCCTTCGAGATCCTCGTGTTCCGCCAGCGCCATTCGCATCGTGGCGATAAAGGTGGCGCGCTGCCGCTCGATGATGGCGGTGAACAAATCTTCCTTGTTGGCGAAATAAACGTAGAGCGTGCCCTTTGAGACGCCCGCCTCGCGCGTGACATCGTTCATGCTGGCCGCATCGAAGCCGAGCCGCATGAAAACGCTATGGGCTCCGTCCAAAATCTGCTCGCGCTTGATCGGATCCTCGCCGGCAGCCCAACGGCCGCCCGCAGACGATGAATTGTCTTCAAGCTCCAAATTGATTTTGACCGTTATATTGTCCGACACTGCCATCCCACGAAGATTCTTTAACCAAATCGAACCGATTGGTTCGGTATCACTTGATATGAGGTCTCAAACGATCTATGTCAACTGAACCGAACCGTTCGGTTCGACAATTCTTGTAAAAATCTGGTGCTCTCTACATGTCGTCCATTCAGAAGAACAATGTTGCACGCATTGTGAGCGATCCCTCCAATGAATCTTCTCAGCCGGAAGCGGTCGAGGCAACTGGCGAAGTCACCAGCGAGGCGCGCAGCGCGCCGGCTGCCGCAGCTCCTGCGACCCAGGCCCCCGATGCCCCAGTGAAGGTGGAAAAAAAGCGCCGCAGTCCGGTTCTGCCGATTATCGTCGTCATCGCACTGATCGGCGGCGGCTGGTACGGCTACAACTGGTGGACGACGGGCCGCTTCATGGTATCGACCGACGACGCCTATATCGGCGGTGACATGGCCGTCATCTCTCCCAAGGTCACGGGCTATGTTGCCAAGGTCGATGTCGTCGCCAACCAGCAGGTCAAGGCTGGCGACGTCCTGTTGACGCTGGATCCGGGCGACTACCAGAATGCCCTCGACCAGGCGCAGGCGCAGGTGGAGACCGAGAAGCTGGCGCTGCAGACCATCGACGCCCAGATCGTCGGAGGCCAGGCGACGCTTGCCCAGGCGCAGGCCCAGAAGGTGGCGTTGCAGGCAACGGTGCGCGGCGCCCAGATCACCCAGACCCGTGCGACCCAGCTGGAATCGAAGTCGGCCGGCACTGCCGCCAATGTCGATGCCGCCAATATCGCGCTCGATCAGGCCAATGCCAACCTCGTCGCCGGCGATGCCAATATTGCCTCGGCGCAGGCCAACATCGCCCTGCTGCAGGCGCAGCGCAGACAGGCAGAGGGCACCGTGCGGACGCTGGAAATCTCCCGCGACAAGGCGGCCCGCGACCTGAGCTTCACTGTCCTCAAGGCCCCCTATGATGGCGTCATCGGAAACAGGTCGGTCCAGGAGGGCGATTATGTCTCGTCGACCACCCGGCTGATGTCGATCGTCCCGACCCGCAAGCTCTATATCGATGCCAACTTCAAGGAAACGCAGCTCCAGCACGTCGTTCCCGGTTCCAAGGTCGAAGTGCACGTCGACGCCTACAGCGACGAGCCTATCGTCGGCACCGTCGAGTCGATCTCGCCTGCATCGGGCTCGGTCTTCTCGCTGCTGCCACCTGAAAACGCGACGGGCAATTTCACCAAGGTGATCCAGCGCGTGCCGGTCCGCATCGCGCTGCCGCAGGATGCCCTCGACAGCGGTCGCCTGCGCGCCGGCCTCAGCGTCGTCGTCGACGTCGATACCCGCACTGCACCGCAGTCGAACAAGTAGAGCCCGGAGAGCCCCCATGGCCGCCACAACGACTGCGGGACCGGTTTCCGGTCCTGCCGCGCCTGCGTCCGAACGGATGGACCCGCGCCGGCTTATCGCGTTCATCGCGATGGTGGTCGGCATGTTCATGTCGATCCTCGACATCCAGGTGGTGTCGGCCTCTCTCGCCGAGATTCAGGCCGGCCTTAGCGCTGGCTCGGATGAAATTGCCTGGGTGCAAACGGCCTACCTGATCGCCGAGGTCATCATGATCCCGCTGTCGGGCACTCTCGCGCGGATCATCTCCACCCGCTACCTCTTCGCCATCTGTGCGGCCGGCTTCACCGCCTCGAGCGCGCTCTGCGCGACGGCCACCAACATCGACCAGATGATCGTCTATCGCGCCATGCAGGGCTTCATCGGCGGCGGCATGATTCCGTCGGTGTTTGCGGCGGCCTTCACCATCTTTCCCCCGTCGAAGCGCAATGTCGTCTCGCCGATCATCGGCCTCATCGCGACGCTGGCGCCGACCATCGGCCCGACCGTCGGCGGCTATCTCAGCGATGCCTTTTCGTGGCACTGGCTGTTCCTGATCAATGTCGGTCCGGGCATCATCGTCACTGTCCTCACCTGGAATTTCATCGATTTCGACAAGCCCGAGCTGTCGCTGATGAAGAAGTTCGACTGGTGGGGGCTGTTCGGCATGGCGGTGTTTCTGGGCGCCATGGAGTACGTGCTGGAGGAAGGCAACACCAACGACTGGTTCAACGACGGCTACATCGTGATTGCGGCGATCGCATCGGGTATCGGCGGGATCCTCTTCTTCTTCCGGGCCTTTACCGCGTCGTTCCCCATCGTCGATCTCAAGGCCTTCGCCAACAAGAATTTTTCGTTCGGTTCGGTGTTTTCCTTCGTCATGGGCATCGGCCTCTACGGCCTCACCTATGTCTATCCGCTCTATCTCGGTCGCATTCGCGGATACGATTCGCTGATGATCGGGGAGACCATGTTCGTCTCCGGCCTCGCCATGTTCTGCACGGCGCCGATTGCCGGCATCCTGTCGGGCAAGCTCGATCCACGCGTCCTCATGGCGTCGGGCTTCATCCTGTTTGCCGCCGGCACCTGGATCATGACGTCGATCACCACAGACTGGGACTTCTGGGAGCTGCTCATCCCGCAGATCCTGCGCGGCGTCGGGCTGATGCTATGCATGGTTCCGATCAACAACATCGCGCTCGGTACGATGTCGCCGGAGCGCATGCGGGGTGCGTCCGGGCTGTTCAACCTGACGCGAAACCTCGGCGGCGCCGTCGGGCTTGCCATCATCAACACGGTTCTGACCAACCGCCAGGACCTCCACTACATGCGCCTGCGCGAAAACATCAACTGGGGCAATCCGGTTGCGGTCGACCAGCTGAACAATACAGCGGCCAGCTACAGCGCCCAGGGCATAGACGGGGCGAATGCAGCCGTCCGCTCACTGGTCAACATGACGACACAGCAGGCGATGGTGATGTCGTTCAGCGATGTCTTCATGATGCTGACGGTGCTGTTCGCGCTGATGCTGATCGGTGTGGCGATGATCAGCAAGCCCAAGCCGCCGCCCAAGGGCGCGCCTGCCGGCGGTCACTGAGGCGATTTTCTCCGAAACCTTTTCGCCGCCACGACGTATCCGTCTGGCGGCGTTTCGTTGCGTGCTGTTGAACCGGTGCGGGAGGGACGACGTTGAGACATCTCCTGCGACCCTTCATATCCGGATAGACCCCCCATGCTGCAGACTTTCCTCAAGGCCATCGGCCGCGTGCTCCTTTTCGTGGCGCTGTGCGCCTGCTGGATTTTCCCGGTCGCGGCTGCCGACGAGCGGCTGGTGCCGCAGGAAATGATCGATGTGGGCGGCTACAAGCTCAACAGTGTCTACCTGCG
>CAZZZI010000060.1:0-4103 GCA_964658415.1 uncultured Sphingomonas sp.
GTTCCACAGAGGATCGTAAACATTGTCGTCTGATTTCATGTCCAAGCTCGCCAGGGTCGCCTGCGCGGTCACCGTCCTCGTGGTGCCGGCCCTGCTGTCGTCCTGCCAGGTTCGGCCGCTTTACGCGGAAAGCACCGGTGTCACGGCGAAGCTCGCGACCGTCAGCTTTACCGATGCCGTCGCTGCCGATCCGTCGCAGCGCCGCGTCGGCCAAGAGGTCCGCAACCAGCTCATCTTCATCGCCAGCCATGGCGCCGGCGAGCCGGCAAACCCGCAATACATGGTCAGCCTGAATGTCAGCTCGGGCACGGGGGGCGTTCTCTATCTCGCCTCGTCGGACACATCGCAGGCCGGTCGCACGACCGTGACGGCCTCTTACGTCATCAAGCGGGTCAGCGACGGCAAGGTCATCAAGGCCGGTAACCGCTCGATGGTCTCGCTGGTGGACTTCCCGACACAGGAATTCGCCAAGCAGCGGGCCATTCGCGATTCCGAGGATCGCGCGGCCCACGAAGTCGCGCAGTTCGTCGGAGCAGACATCGCGGCAGCGCTGAGCAAGTAGACTGACAGCAAGGACGGCGGCATGACGGAGATAAAATCCCACGAGTTCGAGGGGTTTTTGCAGACAGCCGTCCGCAAGCACCGCCTTTTCGTGATCTATGGGCCCGACCGCGGTCTGGTCTCCGAACGCGCCGGCCAAATCGCCGAAAAGACCGGCGTCGACCTCGCCGACCCCTTCTCGCTGGTCAAGCTAGACGTCGGCGACCTCCACAACGACCCTGGCCGCCTCATCGACGAAACCAATGCCATCGGCCTCTTCGGCGGGTCGCGCCTGGTGTGGATACGCGGAGCCGCGAACGAGAAATCGGTCGTCGACGGGCTGCAGGCAATTGCCGCCAATCCACCCGAGACGGCCTTTCTCATCGTCGAGGCCGGCGACCTCAAGAAGACGGCAGGCCTTCGCAAGCTGGCAGACAGCCACCGCTCGGTCGTCGCCATTCCCTGCTATGCCGACGATACCAGGGCTCTCAACAGCCTCGTCGACCACGAACTCGCCCATGAAGATCTGCGAATCACGCCTGCCGCCCGGCACATGCTGCTGGAGCTCCTCGGCGGAGACAGGATCGCATCGCGCAACGAGGTGCGCAAGCTCGCTCTCTATTGCCGCGGCCTGGGCACGATCGACGAGCAACATGTCATAGACATCATCGGCGACGCCAGCGCCGTCTCGGCCGACGATGCCGTCGATGCCATTCTGAAGGGCGACCCAGCCGGCTTCCTGCACGCGACCCAGAAGATCATTGCTTCGAAGACGTCGATCTTCCTCGTGTTGCAGGGATGCCTGCGGCAATTCCAGCTCATGGACGTCATGCGCGCGGAAATGGACGATAAGAAACTACAGGCTGCGCAAGTGATGCAGACCCATGGGCGCCATCTGCACTTTCGCCGCAAGCCGACTATCGAGCAGGCACTGCGGGTCTGGACATCGGAGGCCATTGGACGCGAGATGAACCGGCTACAGGCCGCCATCTTCCAGACGCGCCAAAGGCAAAGCCTGGAGGACAGTATCGCCATGCAGACGCTGCTCGCCACGGTGTTACAGTCAGCCCGTAAGGCTTGACCGACACAGTTCATCGAACGCACGCGCGGCTTTACTGCCCGGCTTCGGGCGGGGCGAGGCCGGCATGCGTATCTTCGTAAATCAGCGATGGCCTATCGACGTTCGAGAAGGCGGCAGATTTCTTCGAGCTGTTCCAATGACTTATAGGAAATCCGCACCTGTCCGCCGCCACCTTTGTGGGCAATCGTGACGTCCAGGCCGAGGGTGTCCGTCAGGGTCCGCTCAAGCGCCAGGGTGTCCGAATCCTTCTCGTCCTTGCGGGCCCCGGCGGGGCGGGGATCGTTCTGGAACTTGATATCGTTCTGGGCGAGCCGCTCGGCGTCGCGCACGGACATGCCCTTGGCAACGATCGTACGCGCAAGCCCAGCCGGATCAGAGGTCGAGACCAGCGCACGCGCATGTCCCGCCGACAGGCTGCCACCGGACAGCATGTCACGGACCGACTCAGGCAACTTCAGCAACCGCAGCGAATTGGCAACGTGACTGCGGCTCTTGCCAATGATTTCGCCGAGATCGTTCTGGGTATAGCCGTGCTCGGCGATGAGCTGGTCGTAGCCGAGTGCCTCTTCCAGGGGGTTGAGGTCGGCACGCTGGACATTTTCGACGATGGCGATTTCCAGCGCCGTCTTGTCGTCGACATCGCGCACGATCACGGGAATCTCGATCAATCCCGAGAGTTGCGCCGCCCGCCAGCGTCGCTCGCCGGCAATGATCTCATAGCGGCCGGAGGACACGGTCCGCACCACGACAGGCTGGACGATGCCATGCTGGCGGATCGACGAAGCGAGATCCTGAAGGTCCGATTCGTTGAAGGTGCGGCGTGGGTTCTTCGGGTTTCGGCTGATGAACTCGATGGGGACCAGCCGATCGGGATTGATCGTCGGCTTTGCGTCACCCACGGGTGCCGACTGATCCATCTCGCCGATCAGCGCTGCTAGTCCGCGCCCCAGACGGCGCTTCGATTGATCATCGTTCATGGGTACTCACGCTCGCTTGTTCTACTGGACGAAACTTCAGGCTGCGATCTTGCGCTGGCGCTCTCGCTGGATGACCTCAGACGCCAGCTGCAGATAGGCCTGACTGCCGGCGCATTTCAGATCGTAAAGAATGGCAGGCTTGCCATAGGACGGCGCCTCCGAGACGCGCACGTTGCGGGGAATCAAGGTGTGGTAGACCTTGTCTCCCAAATGGGTCCTGACGTCGTTGACGACCTGCTGGGCCAAATTGTTGCGGGCATCGAACATGGTTAACACGATACCCTGGATATCCAGGGTCGGATTGACCGTTCTGCGGACCTGATCGACGGTTTCGAGGAGCTGGCTCAGGCCTTCCAGGGCAAAGAACTCGCACTGCAGGGGGACGAGAACCGAATCCGCCGCGGCCATTGCATTCATTGTCAAGAGGTTGAAAGACGGCGGGCAGTCGATCAGGATGTAGGAAAACTGCTTGGCGTCGACCTGTGACAGAGCCCGTTTCAGGCGGAAGACGCGGTCGCTCTGCTGTGCGATCTCCATTTCCACACCCAAGAGGTCCATCGTCGAGGGCACGATGTAGAGATCCGGCACGACGGTGAGGACCGCAGCCTCCGATACGGAGCGGGAACCGATCATCAGGTCGTAGGAAGAAATTTCGCGGCGGCGGCGGTCGATGCCGAGCCCGGTGCTGGCATTTCCCTGCGGATCGAGGTCGACGATCAAAACGCGCTCCCCGATCGCCGCGAGCGCCGTGGCCAGATTGATCGCCGTGGTGGTTTTGCCGACACCACCCTTTTGGTTGGCAACGGTAATGATACGATTTCGCAGAGCTGACATTGCCGCACCCAGGGTTCGATTAAGCTCGGCGCCTCAAGCTGGAGATCTCCAAAATCACAGAATCCGCTTCCAGAACGCTCTCATGCTTTACCAGATCGAACTCCCAGCGGCCATGGGCCGCATCTATCTCCCGCTGGTAATCCCGGCCTTTATGAAGAAAAAGTTTAAGCCGCTCGTTATTTTCGGCCCAACCAGCAGAAAAATCGAACAGCAAGGAGAGATCGCCAAGGGCCCGCGCGGATACGGTATCGCAAATTGGCACTTTTGTCTGCCCTTCCTCGATCCTGATGCAGTGCACGGTACCGCGACCGCCGCATTCGCGAAGCGCTGTGCGCAAAAATGCTGCCTTCTTCTGGTTGCTCTCGATTAGATCGACATGTCCATCGCCCAACTCGGCCAGGAAAATTGCCGTTATAATTCCCGGAAAACCACCGCCACTCCCCAGATCAACCCAGTGAACCGGCTCCGGATGCAGCTGAAATATCTGGGCGCTGTCCGCGATATGGCGGTGCCACAACTCCTTGCGGGTAGACGGCGCCACGAGGTTGATCGTCGACGCCCATTTTTCGAACAGCGCACTGAATGTCATGAGGCGCTCGGATGTTTCACGTGAAACACGCAACCCGTTCAATTCCATCGGAGGACTCTCCAGCCTTGTGGTCACTAAGCGA
>CAZZZI010000060.1:4203-21678 GCA_964658415.1 uncultured Sphingomonas sp.
ACGCAACCCGTTCAATTCCATCGGAGGACTCTCCAGCCTTGTGGTCACTAAGCGACTTGCGTTACCGGTTTTGCCGCGTCCCGCCGCAGCGCCCCGATCAACAGCAACATGGCTGCAGGCGTCATCCCGTCCACTTTGCCAGCCTGCGCGAGGTTCGTGGGGGAGGCCGCCTGAAGCTTCTGCGTCAATTCATTTGAGAGACCAGACAGCGCCGAAAAATCAAAGTTATCGGGAATGACCAGGCCTTCATCACGCTTCACCTTATCGATATCTGATGTCTGGCGCTCAAGATACACCGAATAGGTCGCCTCGATCTCAAGTGCTTCGGCGACAGCTTTGTCCATCTCGGCAAGTTCCGGCCAAATAGCCTGGAGAGACGCGCGCGAATGATCCTGGTGTGACAACAATTCATAGGCCGACCGCCGCTGACCATCCTGATTGAGATGGATGCCGAACTGAGCAGCAGCCGATGGCGTGATGTTCAGGGCGCGAAGCTGACTTCGTGCCAGATCCAGACTCGATCGATATTCGGAGAAACGCGCCGTGCGCGCCGGACCGACACAGCCAATTTCCATGGCAACCGGTGTCAGCCGAACATCCGCGTTGTCAGCCCGCAACGATAGACGATACTCAGCGCGCGACGTGAACATCCGATAGGGTTCGGTCACACCGCGGGAGGTCAGATCGTCGATCATCACACCAATATAAGATGCAGTCCTGCTGAACTGAACTGCCGGCTGGTCCCCTGCAAGGCGCGCAGCATTGAGACCGGCGACGAGTCCTTGCGCCGCTGCCTCTTCATATCCGGTTGTCCCATTGATCTGGCCGGCCAGAAAAAGCCCGGGTATCTTTACAACCTCCAGCGACGAACGCAACTCGCGGGGATCGACGTGATCATATTCGATCGCATATCCGGGTTGAACAATGCGGACTCGTTCCAGTCCCGGAATGGTTCTGATAAACGCGTCCTGGACATCCTCGGGTAGGCTGGTTGAGATGCCGTTCGGGTAGATCGTGTCATCGTCCAGGCCCTCGGGCTCTAGAAAGATCTGGTGCCCGTCGCGTTCACCGAACTTGACAAATTTGTCCTCGATCGATGGACAGTAGCGCGGGCCGATGCCCTCGATCTGCCCAGAATACATCGCCGAAAGATGAAGATTGTCCATGACAACCTTATGGGTGGCAGGAGTCGTGCGGGTTACGCCACACTCGATCTGTCTGTTGACGATTCTGTCGGTCATAAAGGAAAAGGGGACTGGCTCCTCATCGGCGCCCTGACGCCCAACCGCTGTCCAGTCGATCGTCTTGCCATCGAGGCGCGCGGGCGTGCCAGTTTTCAAACGTGCCAGTGAAAGACCGTGGCGCTCAAAAGTGCCGGAAAGACCGACGGACGGCTCTTCGCCCATCCGGCCGGCCGGCACTTTCCGGTTGCCGATATGGATCAAACCTCGCAGGAATGTACCTGTTGTGACGACCACACTTCCGCAAAATATTTCCGTACCATTGCGGAGGGATATCCCCGACACGCGGCCGTCCTGCTCGAGCAGGTCGAACACATCGCCTTCGATCACATCGAGATTTTCGATCGATGCAATCTCATTCTGCATTGCAATCCGGTAAAGCTTACGATCTGCCTGGGTGCGCGGACCCCTGACGGCGGGGCCCTTTTTCCGGTTGAGCATCCGGAATTGAATGCCAGCAGCATCGGCGACACGCCCCATCAACCCGTCAAATGCATCGATCTCGCGCACCAGATGCCCTTTGCCGAGACCCCCAATCGCGGGATTGCAAGACATCACTCCGATGGTTTCGCGACGGTGGGTAATGAGTGCCGTACGCGCGCCAAGCCGAGCTGCGGCCGCTGCGGCTTCGCAGCCCGCATGACCGCCGCCGACGACAATCACATCATATCTCATCTTAGACATCGCAATCTCCAGATCTGGCTCTGTTTCCCAAGAGCCGGTCCTTGTCAAGACGTTTCACGTGAAACAGGTTAAGCGCACCGCACGGTGTTTCACGTGAATCATTTTCCAACACAGAATTCCGAGAATATCACACCGAGCAAATCCTCGACATCCACGTGTCCGGTGATCCGCCCAAGCGATTGCGCTGCGGAGCGCAAATTTTCCGCCCGGATATCCAGTCCACCCATGCTGTTCAAGGAAGAGTTGATATGCTCCAGGGCCTCTTCAAGCAGTAAACGATGCCGGCGGCGCGCGGGGACAGCCATAGAGAGGCCCGGGGTTCGCAATGCGAGCTCCCTCGCCAGGCGCTGCCGCAGGGCACCGAGACCGGCCCCAGTCACCGAGGAGATGCAGAGATCGAATGCGCTGTCTTCCCCGTGAACATCGGCCTTGGTTCCGACTGTGATGAAACGGCTATCACCGCTAACACCAGGCCCATCCCCAATCGCTCGCAGCGAAAGGACTAGCTCTGCGGACTCAACGGCGCGCAAGGCACGGCGTACACCTTCCGCTTCGACAATATCTTCCGTCTCCCGGATACCGGCGGTATCGAAAAGGCGTACCCGGAAACCATCGATATCCAGATCAACCTCGAGGACATCGCGTGTTGTACCGGCGATCTCTGTGACGATCGCAACATCGCGTCCGGCGAGCGCATTCAACAGCGAGGATTTTCCACTGTTGGGAGGGCCCGAAATAGCGATCTTCAGTCCGTCTCGAACGATCTCTCCGAATCGGGCGCCGGCGAGATGATCGGTGATCGAATTAGATATCTGGCGCATGTCGGCCCAGACCTGATCTGAAACGGACCCCGGGATATCCCCTTCGTCGGAGAAATCCAGCTCTGCCTCAATAAGAGCTCTGCCGCGCGTAAGCCGGTTCGCCCAATCGGTATAGAGCTCGGAAAGACCGCCGTTGCTTTGTTCTATCGCAAGACGGCGCTGCATTTCCGTCTCGGCAGTAAGAAGATCCGCGAGGCCCTCCGCCTCGAGCAAATCGATCCTGTTATTTTCGAATGCGCGTCGCGAAAATTCGCCGTTCTCTGCAAGTCGGCATCCGTCTTTCGCTTCGAGAACCTTGAGGAGGGCAGCTACGACCGCAATTCCACCGTGGACCTGCAATTCGACGCAGTCTTCGCCTGTGAAGGAGTTCGGGCCAGGAAAGACGACAACGATACCGCGATCGATGACCAGACCGTTTCGGTCACGAATCGTTCTCAGCGACGTTGTGCGCGCTGTCGGCAGGGGACCCACCATCGAAGCCGCCGCATTGAATGCCTGTGGACCGCTGACCCGAACCACGGCGACGCCGGACGGAAGTCCACCGCTGGAAAGGGCATAAATCGTGTCTGCGCGATATGACAAGGTTGCACCAATATCGATACGGATCCGAATCGATCCAGACAGCATAAGGGCCGCACGTGGCGGCCCTTGTTTCAACGACGAGCCTTTTGAAAATCAGGTATTCATCGAATCGAAGAAATCGGGATTGTTTTTCGTCTGTTTCAGCTTGTCGATCAGGAACTCGATCGCATCGGTGGTTCCCATCGGCGCGAGGATACGGCGAAGCACGAAGATCTTCTGCAGATCCTGGCGCGGCACCAGAAGGTCTTCCTTACGCGTACCGGACTTTAGGATATCCATCGCCGGGAAGATGCGCTTGTCCGCGACCTTGCGGTCGAGAACGATTTCCGAATTGCCGGTTCCCTTAAACTCTTCGAAGATCACTTCATCCATGCGGCTGCCCGTATCGATAAGCGCCGTCGCAATAATCGTCAGCGAGCCGCCCTCTTCGATATTACGCGCGGCACCAAAGAAGCGCTTCGGGCGCTGCAATGCATTTGCATCGACACCACCGGTCAGAACCTTGCCTGAAGACGGCACGACCGTATTGTAGGCGCGGCCGAGGCGGGTGATCGAATCGAGCAGGATGACAACGTCGCGCCCGTGTTCGACGAGGCGTTTGGCCTTCTCGATGACCATTTCGGCGACCTGCACGTGGCGAACGGCGGGTTCGTCGAAAGTCGAGGAAACGACCTCGCCGCGCACCGAACGCTGCATGTCGGTCACTTCTTCCGGCCGTTCGTCGATCAGGAGGACGATCAGGTAGCATTCCGGATGGTTTGCCGTAATCGAGTGGGCGATGTTCTGAAGCAGCACCGTCTTACCGGTGCGGGGCGGCGCAACGATCAGGCCGCGCTGGCCCTTGCCGATCGGCGCCACGAGATCGATGACGCGGGCAGACAGATCCTTGGTGGTCGGAACGTCCAGTTCCATTCGGAAGCGGTCGTTCGGATAAAGCGGCGTCAGGTTGTCGAAGTGAACCTTGTGGCGGATCTTTTCCGGATCGTCGAAATTGATCGTGTTGACCTTGAGCAGGGCAAAATAGCGTTCGCCCTCCTTGGGTCCCCGGATCGGGCCCTCGACGGTATCGCCCGTCTTCAGCGAGAAGCGGCGGATCTGCGATGGCGAGATGTAGATGTCATCCGGGCCTGGAAGATAGTTGGCATTGGCGGAGCGCAGGAAACCGAACCCGTCCTGGAGGACTTCGACGACCCCTTCGCCGATGATCTCAACGTCCTGGCTGGCCAGCACCTTCAGGATGGCAAACATCAATTCCTGTTTGCGCAACGTGCTCGCGCTTTCGACCTCGAGGGATTCGGCGAAAGCCAGCAAATCGGTCGGAGATTTGCTTTTCAGTTCTTGCAGCTTCATTTCAGCCATGAAGGGACCATTACTCTATTTTAGAAAGGGAAAGGCGACGTTGTCGTATTCGGGACCGCGAAGGGGACTCGCGGGCGACGGAATGAATACATGCCACGAAGATGAGATGCGCGAAAATAGCGATTTCCGCCGCAAGTCGCAAGGGGGATGTCGCCGCTGGCGAAAATTTAAAATGACGTCGATGCGGGCCACAGTCTACCCCGACGAAGCGCATTCCCCCGGCCGCAAACATAAGTCCACGAAGCCACCAGCGCCCGGAGAACGAGATCGGGGCGGATTGTTCAACGGGAGCGCATCCGCGTACCAGATGCGAGCCGTCGGCCGGTACCGACCGCCGTCGATGTCGCTAGCCGAACGGCTTCACCACGACGAGTATGACGATGGCAATCATCAGCAGTGTCGGCGCTTCGTTGGCAATCCGCCAGTGACGCGCCGATCGGGTATTCTCGTCTCTCGCAAAGGCTTTCACGGCGCGGCTGAAATAGACGTGAACAACCGTCAGAAGCACCACTAGCCCGATCTTCGCATGCAGCCAGCCGCCCTGGAAAGCGAAGCCCGACCAAGCGAGATAAAGCCCGAAAATCCAGGTCAGCATCATCGCCGGGTTCATGATGACGGTCAGCAGTCGCCGTTCCATGACCTTGAAGGTTTCCGATTGCACGGAGCCGGGTGCCGCGTCGGTGTGGTAGATGAACAGGCGCGGCATGTAGAACAGCCCCGCCATCCAGGAGATCACGGCAATGATGTGCAGCGCCTTGATCCAGAGGTAGAGATCGTCCGCGTTCCAGGCGATCAGCCCGACGGCAAGCAGCGCGAAGACGAGGAGGGCCGTCAGGGCGCGGCTTCGTGCCTTCCGTCCCGCCTTGCGATCGATCTGCTTCTCTTCCGTCACGCCCTGAAACTCCGGACGCGCTTGACGAGGACCGAAACATTTTCAGGATCTGCCTGCGGCGTGATGCCGTGGCCGAGATTGAAAATCAGCGGCCCGTGGCCGAGCACTTCGAGGATACGGTCGACCCCGTCGATCAGGGCATCGCCGCCGGCAACGACGCGCATCGGATCGAGGTTGCCCTGAACGGGGCCGTCTCTCTGTAGCTCGGCCGCAAAGGACAGCGGCACCGACCAATCCAACCCGATCGCATCGGCACCCGTCTTGCGGCGATAATCCTTCAGCATGTAGCCCGCACCCTTGGCAAAGGCGATGATTCTCGCCTGTGGACGCCTCGCCTTGACGGACGCAATGATCCGCGCCACGGGGGCGACCGCGAAAGCCTCGAATTCCGCTTCCCCCAAAACGCCTGCCCAGGAATCGAAAATCTGCACTGCATCGGCGCCCGCATCGATCTGTGCCACCAGGTAATCGGCAGACAGGTCAGCCAGTATCTCCAGCAGCCGTTCGAAGGCCTTGCGATGGCGATAGGCGAACAACCGCGCCGGCGCCTGGTCCGGCGTCCCGTGGCCAGCAATCATATAGGTCGCGACAGTCCAGGGCGCGCCGCAGAAGCCGAGCAGCGTCGTTTCCCCGGGCAGCTGCTGGCGCAACCGGCGCAGCGTCTCGAAAACCGGCTGCAGGTGTTCCTGCACATCCTTCGGTTCCAAAGCCAGAATGCCTGCCTCGTCGATCGGATCCATCTGGGGCCCATGTCCCTCCGTGAACCGAACGTTCCGATGCAAAGCATCCGGGATGACAAGGATATCCGAGAACAGGATCGCCGCATCGAAGCCATAGCGACGGATTGGCTGTAGCGTTACCTCGACAGCATGATCCGGCGAATAACAGAGATCCAGGAAGCTGCCTGCTTCCGCTCTCGTTGCCCTGTATTCCGGGAGATACCGGCCGGCCTGTCGCATCAGCCAAATCGGAGGAGGTGTCAGCGTTTCTCCCGCCAACACTCTCATAATTGCCCTGCGCTCTGCGGTCAAATGCCTCTTCCCTCTAAAAATTATAAAGATCTTCTTAAGGTTTCTATTTCTAAGAGTCGGTGACTATCAAGGATTATTGCTTGTCCACCAAAAGCTCGCTTCATGCCGATAGCCCGTCGACGGCGGGACGGATATTGCGGCATCTTGCCTTGATATGGGGACAGTCCCGATTTCATCAATCTTCGCGGGGCTTTAGCGGCACGATAATTTTGCGCATCCTGTGGACAAGGTTAGGATGACAGCAGGTCAACGCTGGTTTATCCCCAGTCTCCACAGCCGCCATTTTCGACAAGCCCCGAAAACGCGATTGTGGACAACTTGGCAGTTATCCCGGCACCCACCGCCAGACGATGCCCAACAATATTTTCCTCCCCGGTTATCAACAGACGATGGAAAACAACGTGGAGAACAGAATAAATTTCTTCCATCTGCACCTGATATCTGACTCAACCGGAGAGACTCTCATTTCCGCCGGACGAGCAGCGTCGGTGCAGTTTCAATCGAGTCAGCCGATCGAGCATGTCTATCCGCTGATCCGCAATCGCCGCCAGCTGCTGCCGGTGCTGGAGGCGATCGACGCCTCTCCGGGGATCGTCCTTTATACCATCGTCGATCACGAACTGGCCGACCTCATCGATGAGCGATGCAAGGCGATGGGTGTGCCCTGCGTTGCGGTTCTGGCGCCGGTGATCAATGTCTTCCAGACCTATCTCGGCACGGCGTCGCGTCGCCGGGTCGGTGCCCAGCATGTCATGAATGCCGATTACTTCGCCCGCATCGAGGCGCTCAACTTCACTATGGACCACGACGACGGCCAGATGCCGGACGACTATAATGATGCTGACGTCGTGATCGTCGGTATCAGCCGGACGTCGAAAACCCCAACCAGCATCTATCTCGCCAACCGTGGGATCAAGACCGCCAATATCCCGATCGTCTACGGCGTGCCGCTGCCGCCGAGCCTGGCCGCCGCGACCCGGCCGCTGATCGTCGGGCTGATCGCCACCACCGACCGCATTTCCCAGGTCCGCGAAAATCGCATCCTGGGTGCGACGCCGGGTTTCGATCGCGGTCACTACACAGACCGTGCGACCATCTCCGAGGAGTTGAAATATGCGCGCGCGCTCTGTGCCCGGCACAGCTGGCCGGTGATCGACGTGACCCGGCGCTCGATCGAAGAAACGGCGGCGGCGATCGTTGCTCTCAGGCCGAAGCTGCGCTAAGCGCGGTAGACCGAAGCGCAGAAGGAAACGTCCATGACTTCGCCACTGATCCTCGCATCCTCCAGTCCCTTCCGGCGCATGCTGATGGAAAATGCAGGTCTGCGGTTCGAGGCATTTGCCGCAGATATCGACGAGCGGGCCCTGGCGGCACCGCTCGAAGCGGCAGGTGCCGGACCGGATGCCATCGCCCTCGTTCTCGCCAAGGCCAAGGCCGTCGCCGTCAGCGAAATCCACCGCGGCTCGCTGGTCATCGGCTCCGACCAGACGATGTCGCTGGGCTCCCGCGTCTTTCACAAACCGCGGGATGTGGCCGAAGCCGAGGATCACCTGCGGGCACTGTCGGGCAAGACACACCGGTTGAACAGCGCCATCGCCATTGCCAGGGATGGTGACGTTCTCTGGGAGCACCTGTCCCACGCGGAGCTGACGATGCGCGAGCTGGATCCCGAGTTCATCCATCGCCATATCGGCAGGGTCGGCGACAAGGCACTGGGCAGCGTCGGGGCCTACCAGCTCGAGGGGGAGGGGATCCAGCTCTTCGCCGCGATCGACGGAGACTATTTCACGATCCTCGGCCTTCCCATGCTGCCTTTGCTGGCCCAACTGCGGGCGCTGGAGGCGATCGATGGATGATTCACGTGAAACAATGGTGCCGCACGCCTTTGTCGCAGGCTACCCCGTGGCCCATTCCCGCTCGCCGCTGATCCATGGCCACTGGCTGAAAACCCTCGCCATTGCCGGCAGCTACCGCGCCCAGACCGTGGCGCCTGCGGATTTCCCAGACTTCATCGCATCCCTGAAAGACGGGGCGTCCGGTTTCACGGGCGGAAATGTGACGATCCCGCACAAGGAGACGGCCTTTGCGCTCGCCGACCGGCCGGACGATCTGGCGCAGGAACTCGGCGCCGCCAATACGCTCTGGATGGAGGAGGGCCAGCTGATGGCCACCAATACAGACGGCCACGGTTTCGTCGCCAACCTCGACGACCGACATCCCGGCTGGGACAAAGCCGAAAGCGCCGTCGTCTTCGGCGCCGGCGGTGCCAGCCGGGCAGTGATCCAGGCCGTCCGCGATCGCGGCATCGGCACGATCCATGTCGTCAACCGTACCCTCGCGCGGGCTGAGGAACTGGCCGACCGCTTCGGACCCAGGGTCCATGCTCATCCCGATACGGCATTGCAGGAAGTGATGCAGTCTGCCGGACTGTTTATCAACACGACTTCTCTCGGCATGGATGGCGGCTCGGTCCCAAGGATCGACTTCTCGGGCATGGCCCGGAACGGGCTCGTCACCGATATAGTCTATGTCCCCTTGAAAACCGAGATCCTCGCCGAGGCCGAGCGGCAGGGGATGGCCATCGTCGACGGGTTGGGGATGCTGCTGCACCAGGCCGTGCCCGGGTTCGAAAAATGGTTCGGGCAGCGTCCCGTGGTCGACGACAGCCTGCGGGCCCTCGTCATCGCAGACATGGCGGCGCACCGGTGATCCGCCTCGGACTGACCGGCTCGATCGGCATGGGCAAGACGACGACGGCCGGGTTGTTTGCGCAAGCCGGCATCCCCGTCAACGATGCCGACCGGGCTGTGCACGAACTTTACGCAGGCGACGCAGCGCCGCTGGTGGAAGCCGCCTTTCCCGGCACCGTCGTCGATGGTGTCGTCGACCGGCGTCTTTTGTCGCAGCGACTGGCGGCCAACCCGGAGGGCTTCAAGACACTCGAAGCCATTGTTCATCCGCTGGTGCAAAAACGGGAGAGGGAGTTTCTCGCCCGGCAGGCGCTGGCCGGTGCCGATATCGTGGTGCTCGATATACCCCTGCTTTTCGAAACGGCGAGCATGGATCGTGTGGATCGTGTTGCCGTGGTCACCTGTGATCCACAGCTTCAGCGCCAGCGGGTTCTTGCGCGGCCGGGCATGACGGAGGACAAGTTCAATATGATTCTGTCTCGCCAGATGGCGGATGCCGACAAGCGGGCACGGGCCGATTTCTTGATCGACACCGGCCATGGCATCGAGACGGCGCGCCAGAGGGTCGATGCGATCATCGCCGCGCTAAGGGCGGGAAAGACGGACAGGGACGGCTGATATGCGCGAAATCATCTTCGACACGGAAACGACGGGGCTCGACAGCCGCACGGACCGCATCATCGAAATCGGCGGGGTCGAGCTGTTCAACCATTTTCCGACCGGGCGCACCTTCCATGTTTACGTCAATCCAGCCGGGCAGAAGGTCCATCCGGATGCGCTGGCCGTGCATGGCATCACGGATGAATTCCTGACGGACAAGCCGCCCTTTGCCGAGGTTGCAGCACCGATGCTGGAATTTTTCGGCGACGCCAAATGGATCGCCCACAACGCCAACTTCGACATGGGCTTCATCAATGCCGAACTGGCGAGGATCGGCATGCCGTCGATCCTGCCCGACATGGTGATCGACACCCTGTCGCTCGCCCGTCGCAAGAACCCGATGGGTCCGAATTCCCTCGATGCCCTCTGCCGCCGCTATGGCATCGACAACACCCATCGCACCAAGCACGGCGCGCTGCTCGATTCGGAATTGCTGGCCGAAGTCTATATCGAGATGATCGGCGGCCGGCAGACCGCGCTGGGGCTGGGCTCCGACAACCGCGCATCGCGTCGCGCCGATGGGCAGATGGAAAACGACGACGTGGTTATTGCCGTCCTCGCGCGTCCATCGCCGTTACCTGCCCGCATCAGCGATACTGAGCGCGAGGCGCATAGGGCGCTCCTGGCGAAGCTCGGCGAAAACAGCATCTGGCTGAAATACGGATCGGCATAGCAGCCATAAAAAATGCCCGGTCAAGCCGGGCATTTCATAAACGATGGATCGGGGCTCAGTTGGGAACGGAGCTGACCTGGGCGCGCATCTGCTCTTCGGCGACGCGCTGCGTGAACATTGTCGCGAAGTCGATCGGATCGATGATCAGCGGCGGGAAGCCGCCGTTGCGCGTGACGTCGGCAATGATCTGACGGGCGAACGGAAACAGCAGGCGCGGGCATTCGATGAACAGCAGCGGCAGCATGTGCTCCTGCGGAAAGCCGACGACCCGGAAGACGCCGCCATAGACCAGCTCTGTGTGGAATACCGTCTTGCCGTCGTCCTTGGCATCGGCATTCAGCGTCAGCACCACGTCGAAATCGGTATCCGACAGCGGGTTTGCATTGACGTTGACATTGATGTTGATTTCCGGCGGCTTGTCGCGGGACTGCAGCGAGCGCGGCGCACCGGGATTTTCGAAGGACAGATCCTTCGTGTACTGGGCAAGAACGGATAGGCTGGGGGCGGTCTCGCCGTTGATTTCGTCGGCCATGGCACTTCCTCGCGGCTCAAAATGGTGTCGCCATCTAACATTTCACGTTCGGGCTTACAACCCTTCGGCGGCAGCCTCGACCACCGGGCATTCAGTCCTTCAGGCGCTTCTGATCCGACCAGGGCGAGTTCGGGTTCGGCCCGCGTTTGAAATCGTCGGCATCGAGGTCCACCACCGGACCGCCGCTCTTCGGTTTTTCAGGCGCGGCGCCGCGCGTGCGGTTGAAGGCCGGCGACGAGCCGAGGATAATGATACGACGGCTGAGGAATTTCCAGGCAAGATCCCGGACGCCCGGAATGAACAGCAGCAGGCCGAGGATATCGGTCAGAAAACCGGGCACCAGCAGCAGGAAAGCTGCGACGACGACCATTGCGCCATGCACGAGGTCGCGACCCGGAACGCCGCCGTCGCGGCTGGCCATCGAGATGCGTCTGAGGATGCTCAATCCCTGTGTCCGGAGCAGGAATGCGCCGAGAAGCACACTGAGGACCACCAGGCCGAGCGTGGCCCAGAGACCGATCGCCTTTCCGACCACGACAAAGCCTGCAATCTCCGCCAGGGGCAGCAGCAGGACGAAGGCAGGTAGTAGCGAAAGGCGCATGGTCTCTCTTCCTCTGAGTAACAACTTTGACGGTCGTTCAACCTGACAGATCACAAAGATGAGGACCTGCTATTTGAATGATGGCATTATGCTGACTATATGGGTGTTGAAACTGCGAATGTGAACAGTGGTGCCGGAGCGATATGGGTTCGAATGACTTTGTGACGATTTTCTTTCTGGTCGCAGCGGTGCTGATCTTCCTTCAGTTGCGCAGCGTGCTTGGTCGCCGCACGGGCACGGAGAAGCCACCGCGCGATTTGTACACGCCACGCGATGCCGTAAAGGGCCCCGACGCGCCTGATTCCGGCAAGGTCGTCACACTGCCGCGCCGCGATGCCGTCGACGATGAAAACCGCTTTGCCTCCGTCGATGCTTTCGCCAAGCCGGAAACGCCGCTCAACGGGCAGCTCCGCGAGGTGGTGAAGCTCGACCCGTCCTTCGACCCGAAGGAATTCGTCAAGGGCGCGCGCATGGCTTACGAGATGATCGTCATGGCCTTTGCCGATGGCGACCGGAAGGCCCTGAAAGGCCTGCTATCGAGCGAAGTCTATGAGGGCTTCGACGCGGCGATCGCCGATCGCGAGCAGCGCGGCGAGAGAGTGAAGTCCAGCTTCGTCGGCATCGACAAGAGCGACATTATGAACGCCGAGGTCAAGGGCACGGAAGCGCTTCTGACCATCCGTATCGTCAGCCAGATGATTTCCGCCACCTACGACCGGGCCGATGTCCTGGTCGATGGCGACGCCGAGCAGGTGACGGAGGTCAGCGACCTCTGGACATTCGCGCGCGACACCCGTTCGCGCGATCCGAACTGGAAACTCGTGGCGACCGAATCCGAGCAATGAGTGTCCGATCCGACGAGTTCTGGCTGGAACGGATGGCCTTTGAAGACCTGAAGGGCTGGGGGGATGACGATCCCTCCGGCCTTTTCGATGCAATGCGGGCGTGCCATCGCCACGTCCGAGACATTAAACCCTATCGCGCGGGTTCGCTGGGCCTGACGACGGATGACCTCTTGCCCCTGCTGCAGGCGGCACGCGATTTCGTGCCCGCCGATGCGGCGCAGGCGCGTGCCTTCTTCGAAACCCACTGCCAGCCGTTTTTCATTCGTCGGAGCGAAAGCCGGCAGGGCTTCGTCACGGCTTTCTTCGAACCCGAAATCGAGGTCTCCGCAACGGCCGATGCGACCTATCGCTATCCCTTCTATCGTCGGCCGGACGATCTGGTCGATCTCGACGACACCAACAGACCGGCCGGGTTGGATGCTTCCTACATGTTCGGCCAGCTGGCAAACGGCCGGATCGGCCCCTATCCCGATCGCGGCGACATCACGCGAGGCTATCTGGACGGAGAGGGGCTCGAGATCGCCTGGGCCAAGTCGAAGGTCGACGTGTTCTTCGTCCACGTCCAGGGCGCCGCCCGGCTGCGCTACCCGGATGGAAGTCTCGGTCGCATCACCTACGCCGCGAAAGCCGGCCATCCATTCTCCGCCGTCGGCCGCCTGCTGATCGATCGCGGCGAACTCGACCGCGCGACGATCTCCATGCAGTCGATCCGGGACTGGCTCTACGCCCATCCCGATGAGGTCGACGAGGTTCTCTCCCACAATCGCTCCTACATCTTTTTCCGCGAAGCAGATGTAGCCGACCCCCGGGCCGGTCCGATCGCGGCGGCCAAGGTTCCGCTGGTGGCCGGCAGGGCGCTCGCTGTAGACAGGCTGATCCATACGTTCGGCTTTCCCTTCTTCATCCGCTCCGAAAGCCTCACCCACCTCGATGGCGGAAAGCCGTTCCAGCGGCTGATGCTGGCGCTCGATACGGGCTCGGCAATCGTCGGCCCCGCCCGGGGCGATATCTTCACCGGCTCCGGCTATGACGCCGGCGAGCTGGCCGGCACTGTCCGTCACGATGCCGATTTCTATATACTCGTCCCCAAGGCGGCTGCCGCGAGGATCAGTTGATGGCGAAGGATCGCAAGCTCAGTCCGGAAGAGCGCATTCTCTGGAGCAAGGTCGCCAAGAGCACGCGGCCGCTGCCGCAGCACATGGCGGAGATGAAGGCGCTCGACGTCTTCATGGCAGAACAGCAAGCGGACGAAGAGGCAAGGCGCGTTCCCCCGGCCGCATCTCCGAAAGCGCCGCCTGCCCATCAGGCCCTGCCCATGCCGCAAAAGCCGCAGCCGGTCGCCAGCAAGCACCATCCGCTGGAGCGGCCGGTCAAGCGCAAGATCGCCAAGGGCAGGCTGGCGCTGGAAGCCCGCATCGACCTGCACGGCCTCTACCAGGACGAGGCGCACGACTTGCTTCTCGACTTCCTGGTCCGGGCCCATATGCGCGGCCTGCGCCACGTGCTGGTCATAACCGGCAAGGGAAGTTCGATGGGCAGCGAGGGTGCTTTGAAGCGGGCAGCACCCTTGTGGTTCTCCAAGCCGGATTTCCGTTATCTGATTTCGTCCTATGAGACGGCCGCCCAGCATCACGGCGGTGACGGCGCCCTCTACATCCGTCTAGCCCGCCGGCCGGGAGACGCGCCATGACGCCGTTCGGCGAAGCGGTGCGCAAGCTCCGGGAGCGCAAGGGCGTCACCCAGAAGGAGATGGCAGCAGCCCTCGACGTGACGCCGGCCTATCTCTCGGCACTGGAACACGGCAAGCGCGGACTGCCGACCTTCGTCATGCTGCAGCGGATCGCCGGCTATTTCAATATCATCTGGGACGAGGCCGAAGACCTGTTCATGCTAGCGCGCGGTTCGGACCCCCGGGTCGTCATCGATACGGCAGGGATGGAACCGCATTATACGGCACTCGCCAACCGGCTGGCCGGACAATTTCGCTTTCTCGACCGGGATGCTGTAGAAGCGTTGGAGGCCATCCTCGAAAAGGCTCGGAAAACTGGCTGAAATCAGCCTTAATCCCCTGCTTTATAGGTCTTTTCGGGGCCATGTATTTGGCATTGACTATGAAATACCCCTATAGTTCGGGGGAGGAAACCCGATGATTCGCAAGGATCGTCGCGCCCTGCGATAACACGAAAGACTTCAAGCCATGACCGATACCCCCGCGACCGAAAATGCCGCCAGTCCCGAATATGGCGCAGACTCCATCAAGGTTCTGAAAGGCCTCGACGCTGTCCGCAAGCGGCCGGGCATGTATATCGGTGATACGGATGACGGCTCCGGCCTGCATCACATGGTCTATGAAGTGGTCGATAACGCCATCGACGAAGCGCTCGGCGGCCATGCCGACCTGGTGACGGTGACCCTCAATCCGGACGGCTCGGTGACGGTGACCGACAACGGTCGCGGCATCCCGACGGATATCCACACCGGCGAGGGCATCTCGGCCGCTGAAGTGATCATGACCCAGCTGCATGCCGGCGGCAAATTCGACCAGAACTCCTACAAGGTGTCTGGCGGTCTGCACGGCGTCGGTGTCTCCGTCGTCAACGCGCTGTCGGTCTGGCTCAAGCTGCGCATCAAGCGCCAGGGCAAGCTCCACGAGATCAGCTTCACCCACGGCGTCGCCGACGCACCGCTGGTGACGCTCGGCGACAGCGGCGGCGAGACCGGCACGGAAGTCACCTTCCAGCCGAGCACCGAAACCTTCACGATGATCGAATTCGATTTCTCGACGCTGGAGCACCGGCTGCGCGAACTCGCCTTCCTCAATTCCGGCGTCCGCATTCTCTTGACCGACAAGCGTCATTCCGACGTCAAGCAGGTCGAGATGCTCTATGACGGCGGCCTCGAAGCCTTCGTCGTCTACCTCGACCGCGCCAAGAAGCCGCTGGTCGACAAGCCGGTTGCCATCCGTGGCGAAAAGGACGGCATCGTCGTCGAAGTGGCGATGTGGTGGAACGACAGCTACCACGAGAACGTGCTGTGCTTTACCAACAACATCCCACAGCGCGACGGCGGCACCCATATGGCCGGCTTCCGCGGCGCCCTGACCCGGCAGATCACGTCCTACGGCGAGACCTCGGGCATCAGCAAGCGCGAAAAGGTGACGCTGACGGCCGACGACTGCCGCGAAGGCCTGACGGCCGTTCTGTCGGTAAAGGTGCCGGACCCGAAATTCTCCTCGCAGACCAAGGACAAGCTGGTTTCGTCCGAAGTCCGCCCTGTCGTCGAAAGCCTCGTCAACGAGGCACTCGGCACCTGGCTCGAAGAACATCCGACCGAGGCGAAGATCCTGATCGGCAAGGTGGCGGAAGCCGCCATGGCCCGCGAAGCCGCCAAGAAGGCCCGCGAACTGACCCGTCGCAAGGGCGCCCTCGACATCGCCTCGCTGCCCGGCAAGCTCGCCGACTGCTCCGAGCGCGATCCGACCAAGTCCGAAGTCTTCCTCGTCGAAGGCGATTCCGCTGGCGGCTCCGCAAAACAGGGTCGTTCGCGTGAAAACCAGGCCATCCTGCCGCTGCGTGGTAAAATCCTCAACGTCGAGCGCGCCCGTTTCGACAAGATGCTCGGCAGCCAGGAAATCGGCACGCTGATCATCGCGCTCGGCACCGGCATCGGCAAGGACGAGTTCAACGCCGACAAGCTGCGCTACCACAAGATCATCATCATGACGGACGCCGACGTCGACGGCGCCCATATCCGCACCTTGCTGCTGACTTTCTTCTTCCGGCAGATGCCTGAGTTGATCGAGCGCGGCCATATCTACATCGCCCAGCCGCCGCTCTACAAAGTCTCGCGCGGCAAATCGATCCAGTACCTGAAGGACGAGAAGGCGCTGGAGGAATATCTGATCGGCCAGGGTCTCGACGATGCCAGCCTGAGGCTCGGCAGCGGCGAAGTCCGCTCCGGCCAGGATCTTCGCGAAGTCATCCAGGACGCGCTGCGTCTCCGCGCGCTGCTCGAAAACCTGCATTCGCGCTATAACCGCGCCGTCGTCGAGCAGGCGGCGATTGCCGGTGCGCTGAACGCCGACGTGGTCAGCGATCCCGCCCGGGCAGCAACCATCGTTGCCGAAGTGGCGCGGCGTCTCGATATCATTGCCGAAGAGACAGAGCGCGGCTGGGTCGGCGACATGACCTCCGAAGGCGGCCTGCGCCTGGAACGCACCGTGCGCGGCGTCAAGGAAGTCATCACCCTCGACATGGCGCTGATCGGCTCGTCCGATGCCCGTCACATCGACCAGCTCGGCCCGCGGCTCAAGGAAATCTACGACGTGCCGCCGAAGCTCGTGCGCCGCGACGGCGAAACGGAAATTTCGGGCGCCCGCGCGCTTCTCGAAGCCGTCTTTGCCAGCGGCCGCAAGGGCCTGTCGATGCAGCGCTACAAGGGCCTCGGCGAAATGAACGCCGAGCAGCTCTGGGAAACGACGCTCGATCCGAACGTCCGCTCGCTGCTGCAGGTGCGCGTCAACGATGCCGTCGATGCCGACAGCCTGTTTGCCCGCCTGATGGGCGACGAAGTCGAGCCACGCCGCGAGTTCATCCAGGACAACGCGCTCAACGTCGCCAACCTCGACATCTGACGCTCGTCAAATCAGTCAAGCAAAAGCCCGCGCCGCAGGATCTGCAGCGCGGGCTTTTCAATTGATGGCGACCTTACTTGGCGACGAACTTGCCGTTGAAAGCGACGTCGGCGAGCGGCTTGCGCGGGCTTGGCACTTCGCGCTCGCGCAGGCCTTCCGGCAGCTGGTTCTTGTCACCGATCTTGCCGATGGCAACGGCGCATTCGACGCGGAAGCCGTCCGGAATGCCGA
>CAZZZI010000061.1:0-21512 GCA_964658415.1 uncultured Sphingomonas sp.
AGCAGGCCCCATGTCAGGGCATTCATGCGATTGTCAGTTTTCATCCCGGCTCTCCTCAGCGTCAGACGATCATCGCAACTTCCACAGCCGCATCCACCCGATTCCCGCTTTCCGTGCAAGGGATGTTGAGTGAGGGAAATGATGTGGGCGGAATTGAAGTGTATCTCGGGTCGGGAGAGAACCAACCGCAGGCAGCAGCCTGCGGCTACGAAACCCTGCTTACGGAGAGGCTATTGCGATTACGCATAGAAGGTCGGGGAATGATGCAAGGATCGCCACTGCTCGGCATCGTGCCCGTAGATCACAAGGCCAACTCCCCTGTCTTCCGCAACGGCTGAAAGTTTTTGAGTGCTTCGCCTTATAGCTGGTTCGTCATCCATATCCGTGATGAACACTTGACGCGTTGCCGCGTCCGCCATCGAGTGATGCATGATTGCGTCTGCTGCAAGCAAGACGCTGCCTGTCGAAGGGAGATGAACCAGTACAGATTGTTGACCGGGGACATGGCCACTGGTTTCGAGGAGTTCTACTCCCGCGACGAGTCGAAAGTCGCCGTCTATGGGGCGATATCGCAAGGACGGATGATCCCACGCAAGGCGATTGGCCGAGAACCGGGGATGGCCGCTTTTGGCCAAAACATAGTGTTGTCTCTGGATGATGAATTCCGCGCTGGTAAACAGATCATGGTTGCCGGAGTGGTCGTCATCAAGATGGGTGCAGACGAGGTAGTCTATGTCGAATGGCTGAAGCCCGATCGCGGCGAGGCGAGAAACCACCGTGTCCTCCGGGCTCATTTCGATGGACAGTCCTGGCGGGTTTCGAGGAGTTTCGACGAAGGATCGCGGCCAACCGGAGTCAACCAGGATGTTAATGCCATCGCCTGTCTGGATGAGATAGCCGGGAACGGGCACGTCACCGGGCTGCATCGTGCCAAGGTGCAGAAGATAAAGACGCATCATGCATGGAACTCCGTTTGAGGAAAACCAAACATGCGTTGATGGACGATGTCGGTATTGAAAGAATCGGTCTGTCGGCCTCACAAATAATAGGCAAGGCCAGACAAGGCACCATGAACGGCGAAATCATCAGGCGATGGCGAGAGGACCGCACGCGTATACGCTCCCGGTGCGACGCCCAATCGCTGCTGCCAGCTTCTAATCTGGTGAGCCTGGTCACTGAATCCCTCCAGAATATCTCCGCAGCCAGATTGGACACTCCTCAGGCTGGAATGCAGACGTTCCAGCAATGCCATTTCCTTCGGCCCAACGCCCAGGTGCCGGTAAAACAATCGATGCAGCTGCCGGCGACTGATCTGGGCGATCTCAGCGGCCGTTTCAACGGTTCCGCCACGGCGAAGGATCGAATGTGCCATGGCGACTTGCGCGCTATCGGGAGCCGGGCACATGCTGCGCAATCGAGAAATGAACCATTGATCCAAACGGCCAGCGATGTCCTGGGGTTTTTGCTCGCGATTGATGTTAGTTTTCAAAAATTGCGAGGAACTGTCTCCCGCTATCGCCGAAAGCTCAATCAACACCCCCGCGCTATCCGATCCGGCATGCGGGAACAAGCGGACAATGCCAGCAACCGTAAGCATCGCCATGACGAAATATGTGTCTGCACAAGACCGCCAGGTGCGGGCTTGCGATTGCAAACCGAGCAACGACACGCTCGGCACCAAGGCGCCATCCTCTGAAGCGTTAGGCTCGCCCAAATTGACGGAAAGTACCGCAAGAGGGATCGGGCTCGTGCGGATAAGGCGTCCAGCATGTTCTCCCTGCAGGTCTTCAACAAACCAGTAGGCCTTGACCAACGCTGCGAGCTCGGGAGCTGGTGGAAGAATGAGGAGCATGACACCTCTTCTTTGGCGTTGGGAGAACAAGCCGACGAGCTTGATTTCCCTCTGTCACTCAGGGCGACCTCGCGGCCGCCCTTTGCATTGCATGGGATGTCCTGGTGTCTCAGAGCGCGTTGAGCAGCGCTTCCGTGGCCCAGCCGTCGGCGGGCAGGCCGAGGCGGAACTGTTCTTTCTGGATGGCGATGCGGGTGCCCGAACCGAGGATGCCGTCGATCTCGCCGACATCGTAGCCGTGCGCCTTGAGCTTGGTCTGCAAGGCGCGCATGTCGGTGTCGCTCAGGCCCTTTTCAGGCGTGCCCTTGTCGTAGGTCGGGGCGCCGCTCAGCCGGGTGGCGAAATAGGCGGCCGACGTCGTATAGATGAACGACTGGTTCCAGGCGAGATAGACATTGAAATTGGGGTAGGTGAGGAAGGCCGGACCCAGGCGACCCTGCGGCAGGATCAGCGCCGACGGCAGGTTGCCGAAGGAGGTGTTGCCGTCGCGCGGCTTGACGCCGAGGGCAAACCAGTCAGCGGCCGTCATGGTGCCGCCGATACCGGACTTTTCGTAGGGAAGCGTCGCCGGCAGGCTGACTTCCTGAAGCCATGGCTGGCCGCGCTGGAAGCCCAGCGACTGCAGGAAGTTGGCGGTCGTCAGGATGACATCAGGCGCACTCTCGCGCAGTTTCACCAGGCCGTCGCCATCGCCGTCCTCGCCGAAGGCGATGATCGTCTTCGGCAGCAGCTGCGTCTGGCCGATTTCGCCGGCCCAGGCACCTGTCGTCGTAGCGGGATCGACATCGTTGCGCTGGACGAGTTCGGTCAGCGCGATCAACTGTTCGCGGAAACGGTCGGGACGGCGGCAGTCATGGGCCAGAGTCACCAGCGCATTGCGGGTGTTGAAATCGCCCTGGACGGCGCCGAAGTCGGTTTCCATCGCCCAGAAGGCGGTGATGACGCCGGCCGGCACGCCGTGCTCCTTTTCGGCGCGGGCAAAGACGTCGGCATATTGCGCCATCTTCTTGCGGCCGATGTCGAGACGCGCCTGGCTGACGGTGCGCTGGGAGAATTCGAGGAATGTCTGCTTGAAGACGCCCTGGGCGCGGTCGCGGGCCAGAACCTTCGGATCGATCTGGGCACCGGCCAGGGTCTTGTCGGCCGCTTCCGGGGTGGCGCCGTCCTTGATCGCGTCGGCCTTCACGCCGGCGAGGAAGGTGGAGAGGTCACCGCCGCAGGCGGCTGTGGAAGCAGGCGATTGCGCAGCCGGGACGGTTGTCTGCGCCGCCGCAGCGCCCGCCATTGTGGATGCCAAAAGTATCGCGAGCGCAGTGCGTCGAGCGGTGAAGCGGTCCATGGGCAGTCCTCGTTGCTAACGGATGAGGTCGCTTTCACAGAACATGAGCTTCGATGCAAGAACGAAATGGTGCTGTCGTCAAGAATTCTTGAGCTTCGTGACCGCCTCGACCCAGTTGCGCCAGTTCTTTTCGTTGCCGGCAAAGACGTTGATGTCCGTCGGCCCCTTGATGCCGGGGATGACGCCGGTCGAGGTGTACTGCCAGAAGGCCCAGCGGCGATCGGCGTAGGTCACGCCCGGATGCTTGGCGACCGAGCGGACCCAGAAGTGGTAGTCCTTGAAGTAGCCGACGAGGTTGTCGCGATGGAAATCGACCGAGGTGTAGATGATCGGCCGCATGTGGTAGTAGGCTTCGAGCCGGTCCATGAAGCGCTGCAGTTGCGCGCGCACGGTGACGGCATCGGGGCGCAGGCGGCAGGTCTTGGATTCCGCGTTCCATTCGACGTCCAGCACCGGCGGCAGCACCATGGCGGATTTCGGAACGTTGGCGATGAACCAGTCGGCCTGCTCATCGGCGGACGAGCAGAAATAATAGAAATGGTAGGGCGCGCTCGGGATGCCGGCGGCGCGCGCCTCGCGGGAATATTCCTGGAACTTGGCGTCGACCCGGTCCTTGCCCTCGGTCGCCTTGATGAAGGCGAAGGCGACGCCGGAAGACTTCACCGTCTGCCAGTCGATGTCGCCCTGCCATTTCGAAATGTCGATGCCGTGGATGGGGCGCAGCTGCGGGTGGTCGGCCCCGAAATCCTGCGGCTTGGTATCGCGGAACCGGGATTTCGGAATAGACTTCGTTTCCATCAAGTCGTAGCCGGAATTGCAGCCGCTCAGGAGCAGGACCAACGGCAGTAAACATAACAATAGCCGGCGCATGGGCGTCTCGTATTTCGGTGAGTGGTCTGGCTGCCCGGGTTCAAGGTTTCGGCCACAGAATCACAGCCGTGGCAGAAAAGGCACTATTCGCTTTTTCACCATATCAACGTAAAAAATGCGTTATCTTCAAGCGAATTATGCGTGCGCTGTCACAATAACCGCCCGGATCGCATAGCCGCGCCCGATATCCTCGATCGACAGGCGGGCACCGAGCCTTTTGCAGCGCTCCTCCAGGACGGCGGGAAGGTCGGCGCGGGGCGTCACGTGGAAGCTGCGCAGCCAGGATTGGAGGCCTGAGCGGAACCAGCCGGGCAGGCGCTGCTGCTGACCGAAATCGACGATATGCAGTTCTCCGCCCGGATTGAGGGCGTCGAGTGCGGCATCGATCGCGGCCTTCCAGTCCGGGATCATCGACAGTGCATAGGAGATCATAATCCGGTCGAAACCGTCGGTGCCGAAATCCTCCGCCCTGAAGCTGGTCGCGTCTGCAACCTTGAAATCCGGCATCGCCGCAATGCCGCTGAAGCTTGCCCGGGCGCTGGTGAGCATTTCCTGGGAGATATCGAGGCCGAAGAGCCGGGCGGAGGGGAAGCGGCGGTGGGCGTAGAGGAGGTTGCGGCCGGTGCCGCAGCCGACTTCGAGCAGGGTGCCGCCGAACGGCATGGCGAGATTGTTGATGGTCCGGTCGCGGCCGAGCAGGTAGTATTTGCGCGTCACATCGTAGATGTGGCGCTGGTAGCGGTACATGCCGTCCATCAGGCCGGCATGATTGTCGACCTTGGTATCCGTACCGGCGTCGACGCGGCTCATGGCTTTTTACCGTAGATGTGGAAGCCGCCATAGATGGCCGACCGATCGCGGGCGTTGAGCGCGTGCGAGCGCTCCTCGACATACTCCCACTGGTCGCGGATGGCCGGCGACAGGCGCCCCTCGATGATGCTCTTTTCGGCGGCGGTGCGGAAGATCACGCGCGCTCCGGGCGCAGCGGTGCGGCTGATCTCGGCCCAGAGCTCGTTGAGCTGGGCGTCGTTCATCCAGTCCTGCGCATCGAGCAGCACATAGCGATCCATCGACGCTCCCTGCTTGGTGGCGAGAAGCTCGGTGAAGTTCAGATGATGCACGGTGACGCGCTCGGCATTGGCCCGGATCGCGGCATAATGTTCGGGCCTCAGATAGGTGGGAAGGGGGCCCTTGTCTGCGTCCGGATAGCGGCGGGCGAAGGCCTGCCAGGCAAAGTAGTTCTCGCTCATCGGGAAATGGCAGGTGAGCTTTTCCAGGCGATACTTGAGGACGGCCGCGATCGAACCGTCGCCGGCGAGACTTGCGAGTTCGTCATATTGCTGGGGTGGAATGCCGAGGCCGAACAGGGAGCTCTTGCGGCCGAGCAGCCAGCGCACCATCCGGCGCTCGAACACCGGCGCGATTTCCGCGTCGAAGAACTGGCGCTGCTCGTCCATCGTCCGGGCTTGCGTCAGCTTTGCGAACTTTACGCCATGAAGGCGCCCCAGCAGATGGGCGGCGCCGATAAAGCGACCGAGCAGTCCGGTGCGGTAGATGTTGCGGTTGAACACCGTGACGCGACGGCGACCGAGCATGTCGCGGCCGTTCCAATAGGCAGCGGTCGCCTCGTCGAGACCCGGTGCGACGAAGCGGTCGAATGCCGCGCTGTTGACGGTGACATCCGGTGTCCCGAAGAAGCGGACGACATCACCATGGCCGGGCAGCAACCGGAACGAGGCGAGCTTCAGCCGGTTTAGGGCGATGTGATGGGGGTTGAGATCGACGACGTCGATCGACGCCGGATTTTGCGAGAGGTAGGCCAGCATGTTGCAGCCACCGGAGCCGATCGTGACAATGCGGTGATGGGGCTTCAGCTCCATCGCCTCCATGTCGACGTCAGGGTCTTCCCAGATCTGCGGATAGACCAGACCGGAAAACATCAGGCCGAACAGCCGCTCGGAAAAACCCGCTTTCGACAACGCCTTGTGCTGGAGGAGCGCGTCCTTGATCTTCCTGTTTTTCGGGAAGCTGCTGTCCGAAGCGAATTCCGTCATGATTCGTCACCCCGTTGCGGTTCGGGGCATGTAACGCGGCAGTGCTACAGCTGCGTGACAGGGGAGCTTGCGTGGGCCACAGGCCCTGCGGCACCGGCCTCGCGGCCTGTTGATCGGCCGAGCCCTTGATCGCGGACGGCTTTGCTGGTTGTGCTGTCATCGGGCCAGCGGAGACATGTCATGCGTTTGATCGGAAAAATTGGGCTGGGGTTTGCAGCGGTCGTCGTATCTTCCGTGGGCGTTGCCGCCGCCTGGCTGGCAATCGCGCCGCCGGACCTGCTGCGGGTGGCCGATGGTTATGCCGCCAAGACGGTCTGTTCCGGCCGGTTTATTTCAGGGCGCGATTCGCAGGCCATCCTCGAGAACGACGTCCAGGCACCCGGCAATCCGGCGCTGCGGCTGGTTCGGGTGTCCGTGGCGCGCGACGAGGGGGTTGTCGTTGCCCGCTTTCTGGGCCTGTTCGCCCCCAACTCGGCCGTCTACCGCGGACCGCTCGGCTGTGCCACCGTGCCCGACGGCGACATGAAGACGGCAGCGCGCCTTTCCATGCCCCGCATTCCTGTCGTTACTGGACGGGATGCCGACTGGCCGGATGGTGACAGCCCCGCCACCGATGCCAATGGGGCGGTCACCCAGCTGCTCAAGGACCCCGCGCTTGCAGGCCCGGGCATGCGGGCCATTGTCGTCATCCGGAATGGCAGGCTGATGGCGGAGACCTATGGCGACGGCTTCGATGCCGGCACGCCCCTGCTGGGATGGTCGATGACGAAGACGGTCAATGCGGCAATCATCGGACGGCTGATGCAGGCAAGGCGGATGTCGTTCGACGATACCGCCTTGCTGCCGGAATGGCAGGGCGACAGCAGGTCAAAGATCCGCCTCAGCGACCTGCTGGCCATGGAAAGCGGTCTTGCCTTCAACGAGTCCTACGGCGCGGTTTCCGACGTGACGCGGATGTTGTTTCTGAAGCCCGACATGGCGGCGATGGTGGCAAGCGCGCCGCAGGTCTTCGCGCCGAAGCAGGAGTTCAATTACTCCTCGGGGACGGCGGTGCTGCTGTCGCGGATCTGGATGAACCGCTTCGACAACGAGCATGCGGCATGGGCCTATCCGCGCGATGCGCTGTTTGCGCCGCTCGGCATGTCGAGCGCCGTTCTGGAGGCCGACGAGCATGGGACGTTTGTCGGCGGCTCCTACCTCTATGCGACGGGCAGGGACTGGGCGCGGTTCGGGCAATTCCTGCTGCAGGACGGCGTCTGGCACGGGCAGCGACTGCTGCCCGAAGGGTTCGTCGGGGCGATGCGGACGCCGACGACGGCATCGCACGGCCTCTATACGCAGGTGCAGGCGTGGATGTCGGCCCCCGGGGGCACGAACCAGAGCTTCGGATTGCCGGACGATACGTTCTGGATGCTGGGCCATGACGGACAGAGCGTGGCCATCGTTCCCTCGGCCAACCTCGTCGTCGTGCGTCTCGGGCTTACGCCGGGTGAGCAAAAATATCGGCCGCAAATTCTTGTGCAGAAGATTGTCGAGGCGCTGAAGACGGAGAAGACCTGAGTTCGGTCTCAGTAGTTGCCGTTGGCAACGTTGGTCATGCCCTTGTTCTTGGCGTCGTAATAGTAGCCGCGGGCATAGAGGGCGACGGCGGTGTCTAGCTTGTTGTCGGCCACCATCCAAGCGCCACGCAGGTATTTCGCGGCGTATTTGATGTTGGTCTCGGCGTCGAACAGGCCGGAGGCGGGGCCGTCGTAGCCCATGGATTTCGCCGTGTTGTACTTGATCTGCATCAGGCCGAAGTAGCCGCGATTGTTGAACGCCTTCGGGTCGTAGCGGCTTTCGCGGTGTACGACGCGGTGGATGAGCGCGGCAGGCACCTGGTAGAGCTTGGCGTATTTCTCGATCAGGGAGGTGATGTGTCCCTTCTCTTCCGACGAAACGTTATCGTCGGTTCTCTCTTCGAGGACGGCGGGAACGATGCTCGGGCCCGTCGTATCGAAGTTGAAGTCGTAGTGCGGACGGGTATCCGCATAGGTGAGGCTCGCCACCTGGTTGGTTGGAGCCGCATAGGCGACCTGGGTCGCCGTAAAGGGGCTGGCTTCGCCCGGGCGCGGTGTTGGAACGACGGCCTGGATGGCGACCATTTCCGGCGTCATCGGAATGGCGTTGCCGCTCTCGACGAGGGTCGTGGCCGATGTCGGAGACTGCGAGAGATCGCCGGGCCGGGCCGGGTTCGGTGTCGGAATGGCAACGACCGACGGGATCATCATGTCTCCGGAGGATGCATAGGCGGCCGATGCCGATGTGGCGGTCGCCGGCGCACCGGTGACCGAGGCAATGGCGACCTGGGCTTCGTTGGCCTTGCCAACCGGCTGTCCCATGCGGTCCTGTACGGTCGTTGTCGACGCAGCCGGAAGGCGCGGGCCCATGGCCATGGCTGCCTGCGAAGCTGGTGCCGGCAAGCGGTCGGATTTGGCAAGGGCGCCGTTGGCGGATGTCGACGGCGTCTTTTCAGAAGCGACAGTGGCGTTGGCGCCTGGGGCGGTTGTTGCGGAGGCCTGGCTGGTCGATGCCGGTTGCGGAACGTTGCTGTGCGAGAGGCTAGCCTGGGAGGTCTGCTGCGTGGCGCAGCTCGCGAGGCCACCACAAAGGATTGCCGAGACGGCGACGCTGCGCTTCAGGCTCGTAAATCCGCTGGCTATCATGCTGTCTCTTTCGAAAATTGCGTTCCGCCTGAGATGCAAATCGGTCACAGGAGAATTAAATTATGAACGCCAATTAACCTATTCGTGACAGCCCCGCAAGGTGGGAAGCCGCTCAAGCCGCCATTCTGCGGTACCCGGCGGTCACAGCACCCGCCGCGATCAACAAAGTTCCGCCCGTTTTGTTAACAATCCGTTGCACGCTGGCCTTGCGGATGTGGCCCCGCGCGACGTCGGCCAGCAGGCCGTAAAGGAAGGCGTTGAGGGCTGCGAGACAGAGGAAAGTGGCTTCCAGAATAAGGGTCTGCGGCAGGAACGGTTTGCCGAGATCGAGGAACTGCGGCACGAAGGCAATGAAGAAGACGATGCTCTTCGGGTTGAGCGCCGTCACAACGTAGGCGTGCAGGAATATTTTAAGCGTTCTTTCCTGAGGAAGGTTGTCATTGTCGCCCATCGGACCGGTGACGATGGGTGCGCGCCAGAGCTTGATACCGAGGAACATCAGGTAGGCGGCGCCGATGAGCTTCAGGACGGTAAACAGCGTCGCGGAGGTGGCGAGCAGGGCGCCAAGGCCCGCGAGCGATGCGGTCATGGCAGTGAAGTCGCCGAGGGTCACGCCGGCGACGGTCGAAAGCGTGGTGCGCCGGCCGTGGCCGAGCGCATAGGAGATCACCAGAAGGATCGTCGGGCCGGGGATAGCCAGCATGACGGCAGAAGCGGCGGCGAAGGCAAGCCAGGTTTCAGCGGACATCGAATCATCCTCATCCCATCCGCCACCAGCGAAGACACTGTCTCCGCATTTCGTCAATCATCCTTCGCGGTATTGCTGGCCGATGTGCTCCATCACCTCGCCGAACCACTTGGCCGACATGTCGAACTTCTTGCCGCCCTTGATGCGCGGGAACTCAATGGTGCGCAGCTTGCCGCCCTGGCCCTCGTCGTGGCCGGTGACGCCTGAGACCTTGTTGAGCGCGCTCTCGACCGCCAGATCGACCATGCCCTGGATCAGGCGGAGGTCGTCGATATTGGCGGCTGCCGAGCGGGCATAGTAGCCGGATTTCTGCACCATCGACCGTTCGGCACCGAGAAGGGCTGCGAACTGCTTCTGGAACCAGTTGCCGACATTGATGCTGTCGAGCTTCACATGGCCGAAGGCATCGCGCTTGATGTTTTCGCCGGATGCCTCGCGCTCGGCGATGATGGCGTCGACGCATGCGCCCTCGGAGACGAACAGCGTGACATGGCCGGTCGTGTCCATGATCTTCTTCAACCTTTCTGCTTCCGACTGGATGTCGAAAGCCATCTCGGGGAGATAGAGACCATCGATGCCCTTCATCGCGGCGTTGGTCATCATGCCGTCGACATATTCATTGGCACTGGTCTTCTGGATATAGGCGCGCGCCGTTGCCGCTGTCAGCCAGCCGCAGCTGCGGCCCATGACTTCGTGGATCACGAGCGAGCGCGGGGCGGCCGTCTGCTCGTTGCTGACATTGTCGAAGAAGTTCGCGCCGACTTCCGCCGCCGTCCAGGCGCCGAGCGACTGGCGGATCGGCACCACGTCGTTGTCGACCGTCTTCGGCAGGCCGACGACGGTGAGGTTGTAGCCGTTGGCACCGAGGTAGGCGGCGAGATCGGCGGCCGTCGTGTTGGTGTCGTCGCCGCCGATGGTGTGGAGAATGGTGACGCCGTCGGAGGCCAGCCGCTCGGCGGCGACCCGCAGCGGGTTCTCACCCTCCTTGACCATGCCGCGCTTGACGAGATCGGCGGCGTTGGTGAGCTTGACGCGGCTGTTGCCGATCGGCGATCCGCCGTAACGGTGCAGCAGGTGGGCCTTTTCCCGCATGGCCGGGGTGATCTCGATCCGGTCGGCCATCAGCACGCCCTGGTAACCCGAGCGATAGGCGATCATCTCGATGTCAGGTGCGATGTCGGTGTAGCGCTCGATCAGCCCGCCGACGGCGGACGACAGGCAGGGCGCGAGCCCGCCGGCGGTGAGCATTGCGACTTTCTGTTTGGCCATGGATGCCTCCTTGCAAGGTCAGTGCGTCAACTCGGTATTGCCCGAATGGATGCGACAGGTCGGCAGGGGTGTAAAGTAAAGAATTTAAGAATGGCGCGCTTTGCGGCCGAGCCAGACGACGAAGGCGACCAGCATGGCGAAGGCGATGGTCTCGAGGCCGATGTGCTCGCCGAGCAGCATCGCCGAGATGCCGAGCGTGAAGAAGGTCTGCATCAGCTGCACCTGCGCCACGCGACCGATGCCGCCGATCGCAAGGCCCGCATTCCAGAAGATAAAGCCGCCGAACATCGACATCAGTCCGAGATAGGCAAAGGCGCCGCGCGCTGCCGTCGTCGGCGCCGCTATGCCGCCGGACACGGTCAGCGCGGTGCCGATCAGCGAGATCGGCAGGGTGACGACCAGCGCCCAGCAGATGGCTTCCCATCCCGACAGGCTGCGCGACAGGCGGCCGAGCAGGACATAGCCCAGCGCCACGATGACGGCAGCGGCAAACAGCCAGAGATCGCCGGCCTGCAGCTGGAAACCATTCTGCGTCACGGAGAAGCCGACCACGAGCGCGGCGCCGGTGATGCCACAGATCCAGAACAGGATCCCCGGCCGTTCGCCGTCGACGATGGTGGCGAAGATGGCGGTGAGCAGCGGCAGCAGGCCGAGGACGACCGCGCCGTGGCTCGCCGGAATGGTCTGCATGGCGATCGACGAGAATCCCGGGAAGGCGAAGACGACGCAGAGGCCGGCTGCAAAGAGCTGGCCGAAGTGGCCGCGCGGTAGCGGCCGGCGGAGGATCGCGAGGGTGGCGATGGCCGCGGCGGAAGCGACGAGCGCTCGTCCGAAGGTGATGAAGGCCGGGGAAAACCCCGCAAGCGCGATGTGCGTCATCGGCAATGTCGCGCTGAAGATCAGGACGCCGACCAGGCCGAGGGCAAGGCCTAGAAGCTGCGGGCGGTCGGCAAGGGGCATGAAGACTCCGGATGTGACGGTGGAGCCAGCGCTGACAGCAGCCCGGCATCCTGTCCAATTCATTTCCCTGATGCGGGCAACAGGGAAAGCGATGGGAACGTCGGCGATCGCTCGATCATTACCTAATCGTGAAAGGTGTTTTCAACGCTGTGGCCAATGGCCAGCTTGCATTAGACAGCATTCTTTGATCAACGTGTTTCTTCTCATTCTAGAGGTATCGGGATCGTCATGTCTTTCTGGGAAAAACTGCTGAATGCCGTCGGCACCGCGGGGAATGCCCTTTCTGGCGTAATCGAGGCGATCCGAACCCTGTTCGAGGGCGATCCGGAAACGCGCCGCAAGGTGGCCGTTTCGGTGGCCATCATCGCGCTTTCTGCCAAGATGGCCAAGGCCGACGGCGTCGTCACCGAGAACGAGGTCAATGCCTTCCGCGAGATATTCGAATTTCCGGACGACCAGGCAAAGAATGTCGCGCGTCTCTATAACCTGGCGCGCCAGGATGTCGCCGGTTACGAGGCCTATGCTGAACGGCTGGCGACGCTGTGCGTCAGCTGCAGCGAAAACTGCCCGGTGCTCGAGGACGTTCTGGATGGCCTGTTCCATATCGCCAAGGCCGACGGATTGATCCACGAGAAGGAAATCGCCTTCCTCGCGCATATCGCCGAAATCTTCCATATGGATGAAGAACGCTTCGAGCAGATCATGGCGCGACACGTCTCCGGCAATGGACGCGATCCCTACAAGGTGCTCGGCGTCAAGCCGTCGGACGACTTCCCGACGATCCGCAAGCGCTATCACGGGCTGGTCTACCAGCATCATCCCGATCGCCTCGTGTCGCGCGGCGTGCCGGAGGAATTCCACGTCATCGCCAACGAACGCATGGCGGCGCTGAACGCCGCCTATGAGGAAATCGAGAAGGAACGCCGGGCCGCATGACCTCGTTTGCGGCCGACTACAGCGGCGCCGTGGTGCAGCCGTCCCCGAACCATGGGGAACGGGCAGGCGGACGCGATCCGGATATGATTATCCTGCATTATACCGGGATGGGCTCGGCCGACGGTGCTCTCGATTGGCTCTGCAATCCGGAAAGCCAGGTCTCCAGCCACTATTTCATCCATGAGGACGGCCGGGTCCTGCAGCTGGTGCCCGAGGCGAAGCGCGCCTGGCATGCGGGCAAGGGCGCCTGGCGCAAGCAGGACGATATCAATTCCCAGTCCATCGGCATCGAGATCGCCAATGCCGGGCATCCCGGCGGCTTGCCACAATTCCCTGATGTGCAGATCGAAGCGGTGATCGCTTTGTGTCGCGACTGTGGCGCGCGGTGGTCGATCGCGCCCGAAAGGGTGCTCGGCCACTCCGATGTTGCCCCCATCCGCAAGGTCGATCCGGGCGAGCGCTTTCCGTGGGCGAGACTGCATGCCGAAGGGGTCGGGCACTGGGTCGAGCCGACGCCGATCTCGGGCGGCCGATTCTTCCAGATGGGCGACAGCGGTCAGCCGGTCGAAGCGTTGCAGTCGATGCTGTCGCTTTATGGTTACGGCACGGAAATCAATGGCGATTTCTCCGCCGCCATGGCTGGAGACGTCGAGGCGTTCCAGCGCCATTTCCGTCAGGAGCGGGTCGACGGCATCGCCGATTTTTCCACCATCGACACGCTTCATCGCCTCCTGCGCGCCTTGCCGCATTTCGCCTGAGGGCGGCTCCCTCCGGGTGCCTCCGCGCAAGCGCTTAGATCGCACCTTGCGACCCAAACCGCCGTGGAGCGGGGGTTTGCCACAGCATTTCCCTAATATCTGCGCATTGCGATGGTCTAACGGCCCCATTGAACAGCGGCCCTGAACCGTCAACTTTCTGGCACAGCGGCCGTAGACGACAACGGGGATCCTTGCGGACGACCGGCCACGCGATGGCCGTCACGATGGCAGCGCATTTCCATGCGCCGCCGCCGCGATCCCACCCGGAGACGAGAGACTGAATGAAAAATTTGATTGTTGCGACGGCGGCATGCGCAAGCGTGTTGCTGATGGGATACGATTGCGCATTCGCCGGCCAGCACCGCGTCAAAGTCGAGACGCGCTCGTTCAAGACGATCGGCCGCAGCGTCGGCTATGCGAGGCCTGACGCCACCGTCAAGACCGCCAGCACGGACGCCCCCGCAGCCAGCGACAATCGCTATTCCGAGATCATCACCAAATACGCCAAGCAGAACGGCGTCGACGTCGCGCTTGCCACGGCAGTCGTCAAGATCGAAAGCAACTTCAATCCCCGCATGCGCGGCAGCCATGGCGAAGTCGGCCTGATGCAGGTCAAGCCGGCGACGGCGCGGATGATGGGCTATTCGGGCTCGATCAAGGGTCTCGCCGACCCCGACACCAACATCCGCATCGGCATGAAGTACCTGGCGCTGGCCCAGTCCCTGGGCGGTGGATCGACCTGCAACACCATCCTCAAATACAATGCCGGCCACGGTGCCAAGCGCATGAACCCGGTGTCGAAGCGCTATTGCGGCAAGGTGCTGGCGATGCTCGACTAGCGGGCAAGTGTCTGACGGCCAAATGTTTATCCGTTAAACTTGGTGTGGAAAACGAGCCTGTTGTCGTGCTATCGATCCTGGATATCGATGGAGACGTAGCATGGCAGCGGATTTCAAGTTCATCGTCGTCGGTCGCGGCATGATGGGGTCGGCAGCGGCCCGCCACCTCGCACGTCAGACAAGCGGCGTCGCTGTGATCGGCCCTGACGAACCTCTCGATCGCAAGACCCACGATGGCGTCTCTGCCAGCCACTACGACGAGGGGCGGATCACCCGGACAATCGATCCCGATCCGAACTGGGCCCTGTTGGCGAACCGCTCCATCGCCCGCTACCGCGAAATAGAGCGGGAAAGCGGCATCGCCTTCTACTCCCAGGTCGGTTGTCTCGTGGTCGGGCCGGAACGGGGCGGGGCGGAGCCCTACATCGGCAACGTCGCAAAGGCGGCCGAGCGCCTGAAAGTTCGCACCGAGTTGCTCGATGCGGAAGGCCTAAGGACCCGCTTCCCCTTTTTCGCGTTCGAGCGCGAGAATGAAGGCATATACGAGCCGCAGGGAGCCGGCCATATCAGCCCGCGCCGGCTGGTGAAGGCGCAGTCGCTGCTGGCCGAAAAGACGGGCGCCAAGGTTCTCAAGGAGACGGTCGTCTCGCTTCGTGACGAAGACGGTCTTGCCGTCGTGAGGACGGCCGAGGGACAGGTCTACAGGGCGGAAAAAGCGCTGCTTGCCGCAGGCGGATTTTCGATCGCGGACAGCCTGTTGCCGGCGCCGGTTGACATGACGGTGCGGGGCCGCACCATCGCCTATTTCGAGATCAGCGAAGCCGATGCCATGGCGCTAGGCTCAATGCCATCGCTGATCAACAAGGGCCCGGACGATGTCGACAGCATCTATCTGCTGCCGCCAATCCGCTATCCCGATGGCAAGTACTACCTCAAGATCGGCGGCGATCCTGACGACTACGAGATCCGCAGCGATGCCGAGCTGCGGGCCTGGTACCGTACGGACGGCCGGGCTTCGGTGCGCGACCACCTGACGCGGATCATGCGCCAGATCGTTCCCGACTTGCGGCCGATCTCGATCTCGTCGGGCGCCTGCGTTACCTCCTATTCGCCGTCGACCTATCCGATGATCGGCTACACGGCCTCGCCACGCATCGCGGTACTGACGGGCTGTTCCGGTACATCTGCCAAGAGTTCGGACGAAATCGGTCGGCTCGGGGCCGAGTTGCTGCTCGAAGGTCGAATCAACGACGACGCCTACAGCACGGATTTTGCTCCACATTTTCGGCGCTGACCGGTTTCGCCGCCGCCTGTCAGATTTAAGGTGGCAATTGGTGGCGGGCTCGGCTAATGAGCGCCTACCAGTTGGCCGGGCAGCCGCGCTTCACAATGTCGAAAGATGGTGGGGTGAGGAAAGTCCGGGCTCCACGGAAACACGGTGCCGGATAACGTCCGGCGAGGGCGACCTCAGGGAAAGTGCCACAGAAAGTAAACCGCCCGGTTCCGACCGGGTAAGGGTGAAAGGGTGGGGTAAGAGCCCACCGCGTCTCTGGTGACAGCGACGGCATGGTAAACCCCACCGGGAGCAAAACCGAATAGGGATGACGCGGTACGCGCAAGCGCACCAGCCTGTTTCCGGGCCGGTCATCCGGGTGGGTTGCACGAGGCGGCACGCAAGTGTCGTCCCAGATGAATGGCTGCCACGTACCGGCTTCGGCCGGTGCCTTACAGAACCCGGCTTACAGGCCAACTGGTAATTTTTTTTTAGCGATCGCGGGACGCCCTTTTGCCGTTTATTCGCGGTCGCTAATCCGTTTGCAAATGTCTAATTTTTTCAAGCCGGGCTACACGCGCTGCTTGTTTTGCGGCGGTGCGGCGCCGCACATCCTAACCTTTCGTTAAGCTTAACGGCATATGAATATGGGGGACTGCAACCGGCTCCGGCAGGCCGTATCCCATTGACGCCCATATGGTCCCATGTTATCCCAAAATCGCACTGCACGGGGGCAAATCGAAGCCCAATCATCGCAAAGCGTAGGTCGTGCTCCTCCAGGGGAGACCGGGAAAACATTCGTTTTTTCGGCGGGCGAAGCTTTGTCCGGGGGCTGCAGTGCGTGCGGGCAAATGACTGCCTTGCGACCAATGGAAACGGGTGTTTCGCGTCATGAAACGCTTCCTGTCGAATGCGACGAACAAGATCGACGCCAAGGGACGGGTATCCGTGCCTTCGGTGTTTCGATCGGTGCTGTCGGAGCGCAATATCCCGGAGCTCTACTGCTTCCAGGATTTCGTGTTTCCGGCCATCAGCATCGGCGGCCTCGATCTGCTCGACAGGTTCGAGCAACAGATTGCGGCGCAGGATCCGTTTTCGTCGCAGGCGAATCAGATGTCGCTCCTCATTCACGGGGGCGGGGTCTTCATGAAGCTCGATGCCGAGGGTCGGTTGATGGTCACGGATTTCATCCGCGATTTCACCGGAATCACCGACGAGGTGACCTTCGTGGGTCGGGCGGACTATTTTCAATTGTGGGAGCCGAAGGCCTTTCAGGCCTTGCAGGCAACCGCGAGAGAGGAGCGCAAGCTGGCGGGCATGCGTTCCTGATACAACGAGGGGACGGAATGATAGCGAATCCTGGCGGAGATTCGGCTGAAGTCAGCGGCGGAGCGGCTCGTCATATCCCGGTTCTCCTGGCCGAGGTGGTGAAGGCTCTGGAGCCTGCACCCGGCAAGGTCATCCTCGACGGCACTTTTGGCGCAGGCGGCTACACGTCGGCGCTGCTGGGGTCAGGTGCCGATGTCATCGCACTCGATCGCGATCCGACGGCCATCGCGGCCGGCCAGGCCCTGGTCGGGGCTCATCCCGGCCATCTTACCCTCATTCATTCCCAGTTTTCGCGGCTTGCAGAGCATGCGCCCGAAGGCGGTCTCGACGGCATCGTCCTCGACATCGGCGTCTCCTCGATGCAGATCGACGAAGCTGAGCGCGGTTTTTCCTTCCAGAAGAACGGTCCGCTCGACATGCGCATGTCGGCGAGCGGCGTGTCGGCGGCCGATGTCATCAACAATGCCAAGCTCGCCGACCTGATCCGCATCTTCGTGTTTCTCGGCGAGGAGAAGCAGGCGCCGCGCATTGCCCATGCCATCGAGAAGCGACGGGCCGAAAAGCCGTTCGAGACCACCCGCGACCTGGCCGGGCTGATCGAACTGGTCACCCCCCGCAAGGCCAAGGACAAGATCCATCCCGCGACCCGCGTCTTCCAGTCGCTGCGCATCTTCGTGAACGACGAACTCGGCGAACTGGCCGAAGCGCTGTTTGCCGCCGAGCGCGCGCTGAAGCCCGGTGGCCGGCTCGTCGTCGTCACCTTCCATTCGCTGGAGGACCGGATCGTGAAGAAGTTCCTGACCGATCGCTCGGGCCGCTCCACGGGGTCGCGCCACATGCCTGTTGTCCACGAGCGGGCGGCAACCTTCGATACCATCGGCAAGCAGGTCGTGTCGGCCGGCGAGGCGGAAGCCGAGCTCAACCCGCGTGCCCGTTCGGCCAAGCTGCGCGCTGCCATCCGGACCACGGCGAAGGCAGAGGCGGCGGATCTTTCGATTTTCGAGCTGCCGAACCTGGCCACTCTTGCAAAGCTTGGAGGTTGAGATGCTGAAGACCTTCGATATCATCCTCATCGGCGTCATGACCACTGCGGCAGCCGTCACCTACACCATCAAGCACCGCGCCGAGCTGAAGCTCGAGGAAGTCCATCACCTCGAAGCCGAGATCAAGCTCGAGAAGGATACGATCGAGCTTCTGAAGGCTGACTGGGCGCTGGTCGTGCAGCCGAACCGTCTCGAGCGGCTGGTCGCCAACTACAATAGCGAACTGCAGCTGCAGCCGACGCTCTCGACCTCCCTCGTGCAGCCGAACGAACTGCCGATGCTGCGCAGCCAGCTGCCGACGCCGCCCGCTGTCCTCGATGGCAAGCCGACGCCGCGGCCCGGCACCCCCGGCGCCTCCAAGGGCGACGACAGCGATGCCGATATCCGCAAGGTCATTGCCGATGTGGCGGCGAAGCCGGCGCCGAAGCCGGTCGCCAAGCTGGTTCCGGCCAAGCGCAGCAAGTCGGGCGTGGATGATATCAAAACGGGATCGGTGAAGCGCTGATGTCTTTTCTTTCCCGCATCATGGTCCTGAAGAGCAAGGCCCACTTTTCCGCCGGCAACAACGGCAAGCCGGTTGACGCGCTCGCGAGCGCCGTCGTCGAGGGATCGCGCAAGCGCAAGTCGGGGCAGGCGAGAAGCCGTGTCCTGTTGATGAGCGTGAGTTTCGGCGTCGTCTACTGCATCATCGGCGCGCGGCTGGTGGAATACGGAACCGCCAGGCCGGATACGGTCTCGAGCATCCTGCCGGCTGACCGGCTGATGGCATCGCGGCCCGACATTGTCGACCGCAACGGCGCGCTGCTCGCCACCGACATCCGCACCGTGTCGCTGTTTGCCGAACCGAACAAGATCGTCGATGTCGACGACGCCGTCGAAAAGCTCTCCACCGTGCTGCCGGATCTCGATCTCAAGGGCACCTACAAGAAGCTTTCGGCCAACACCTCGCATTTCGCCTGGCTGAAGCGCCAGCTGACGCCCAAGCAGCAGAGCCAGATCCTGGCGCTCGGCATTCCCGGCATCGGCTTCCGGCCCGAGAAGCGACGCTTCTATCCGGGCGGCCCGACCGCCTCCCATATCCTAGGCTATGTCGACATCGACAACCGTGGCGTCATGGGCATGGAAAAATACATCGACGACCAGGGGCTGGCCGATCTCGCGGCCGTGGGCATGACCAGCAGCAACCCGCTCGAGCCCGTGAAACTGTCGATCGACGTGCGCGTGCAGGCCATCGCCCGCGACGTGGTCGCCAAGGCCGTGGTGAATTTCAAGGCCAAGGGCGGCGGCGCCATCGTGCTCGACGTCAAGACCGGCGAAGTCATTGCGATGGCGTCCGCCCCCGATTTCGACCCGAACGAGCCGAATGCCAGTGCCGCCGAAGGCTGGCTCAACCGCATGTCGAACGGCACCTTCGAGATGGGGTCGACCTTCAAGACCTTCACGATGGCGATGGCGCTCGATTCCGGCAAGGTGACGCTGCGCGACGCCTTCGATGCCAGCGCGCCGATCCGCATCGGCGGCTTTGTCATCCACGACTTCCACGGCCAGGGTCGCGTGCTGACCGTGCCGGAGATCTTCCAGTATTCGTCGAACATCGGGACGGCGAAGATCGCCGACCTGGTCGGCATCGACGCCCACAAGGAGTTCCTGACGCGGCTCGGTCTTCTGACCCGGATGCCGACGGAGTTGCCCGAGGTGAAGACGCCAAGCCAGCCGAAGGTCTGGAAGAAGATCAACTCCATCACCATCTCGTTCGGCCACGGCGTATCGACCACCGCCCTGCAGACGGCGGTCGCCGGCGCGGCGCTGGTGAACGGCGGCAAGCTCATCGAGCCGACCTTCCTGCCGCGCAACGAAGAGCAGGCGGATCTGGTGGCCAAGACCGTCATCAAGAAGAGCACCAGCGACGACGTCCGCTTCCTGCTCGACTTCAACGGTTCCAAGGGCTCCGGACGCGCCGCCCGCGTTCCCGGCTACGACGTCGGCAGCAAGACCGGCACGGCAGACAAGGTCGTCAACGGCCGCTATTCGACCACCGCCAACTTCAACACCTTCTTGGCGGCCTTTCCGATCGACAATCCCCGCTACGTGGTAATGAGCTTCTGCGACGAGCCGCAGACCGGCGAGCACGGCGGCACGATTTCGGCCTATACGGCGGCTCCCATAGCGCGCGACATTATCGCCCGTTCGGCAGCGATTCTCGGTGTAAAACCGAAATTCGGGGAGGGCGGCTCCGCCTTGCTGGTGTCTTATTGAGATTGAATGGATAACGCGGTCGATTCGCGTGGGGCGGGCAGGCCTAGAACAAAGAAGTAGACGCTATGAAATTGCGTGATCTCATCGGGACGGATTTTCCCGAGTTGAACGGACAGATCGGCGGCTCGCTGGGCGACCTCGAGGTTGCGGGTCTCTCCGCCGATAGCCGGCAGATTACGCCAGGCATGGCCTTCGTCGCGGTTGCCGGAACCAAGGCCGACGGTGCCGGATTCGTGGCTGATGCTGCGGCGCGCGGCGCCTCCGTCATCTTCGCAACTCATGCGGCGGATGCGGGTCCGGTTCCGGTGCTGGTCGTCTCCGAGCCGCGCCGCCTGCTGGCGCTCGCGGCAGCCCGCTTCTACGGGCGGCAGCCGGACACGATGGTCGCCGTGACAGGGACGGCGGGCAAGACGTCCGTCGCCTCGTTCACGCGCCAGATCTGGGCCCATGCCGGCCACATGGCGGCGATGATCGGCACGACGGGCGTGATCTCGCCCAGCCGCAACGACTACGGCTCCCTGACGACGCCCGATCCGGTATCGCTGCACAAGCTGCTGGCGGACCTTGCCGAGGAGGGCGTGACCCATGCGGCGATGGAAGCTTCCAGCCACGGGCTCGACCAGTTCCGGCTGGACGGGGTGCGCCTGAAGGCCGCCGGCTTCACCAATCTCGGCCGCGACCACATGGACTACCACCCCACGGTCGAAGGCTACATGGAAGCCAAGATGCGGCTTTTCGAAACATTGCTGCCGTCAGGATCGCCGGCCGTGATCTTCGCCGACGATGCCTGGTCCGACCAGGCAATTGCGGCTGCGGGTAAGGCCGGCCATGAGATCCGCACGGTCGGGCGCAAGGGCAACTTCCTGACCCTGAAGCGGGTCGAGCATTCGCGCCACAAGCAGGTGGCCGAGGTGCATGTCGGTACCGATATCTTCGAAGTGCATATTCCGCTCGCCGGCGATTTCCAGATCGCCAATGCGCTGGTTGCCGCAGGCCTTGCGATCTCTACCGGCGTGCCTGCGGCTGTCGTGATGGCGGCGCTCGAGACTCTGCAGGGTGCGTCCGGTCGGCTCGAACTGATCGGCCAGACCCGCAGCGGCGCGCTCGCCTATGTCGATTACGCCCATAAGCCGGATGCGCTGGAAAACGTTCTGTCCGCCGTTCGCCCGTTCACGACGGGTCGTGTCATCGTGGTCTTCGGATGCGGCGGCGACCGGGATCGCGGGAAGCGGCCGATCATGGGCGAAATCGCCTGCCGGCTGGCCGATGTCGTCATCGTCA
>CAZZZI010000062.1:0-21445 GCA_964658415.1 uncultured Sphingomonas sp.
AGATGTTCCACATCGGCAATCCGCAGGAGATCGAGCCCGGCATGTCGCTGTTCGTCCACATGATCATCATGGACTCCGACACCGGCACGGCGATGACCCTCGGCCAGACCTATCTGACGACGGCGGACGCCCCCAGAACTCTTTCGCGGCATCCACTCGAATTTCTTAACCGATAAGGCGTATCCTCGTCCTTCGAGCGGGAGTTGGACACGCGATGTCCGCGATCCCGCCGGTTCAACCGGGCGATGAGGGGACGCAGGAACCATGGTGTCTGTCAGGTCGATACCGATCATCGTGGTCGCTTTCGCGGCCCTGTCGTCCTGCAACACGACCGACGCCCTGACGCCTCGGGTCGGCCTCGGCGACGAAGTCGCCTCCGCGCCGGTGACCCAGCGCGATGTCGAGCGGATGGCTGCAGCTCCGCACCAGCCGACCTACGGCGCGCGCACCGACGACAGCTATCAATCCAGTGTCCGGCAGCAGGGATACAGCAGCACCGGCAGCTCCTCGGTGACCCTCGACGAGCAGGCGGATGCGCTGCGCAGCGGCGGTCGCAATCCGGTGGCTTCCAAGCCGATCGACGATGGCCTGGCGCAGGAGCCGCAGGGCCAGGAGGCCGGCATGCCGTCGCAATCAGACGAGCAGCGCGAGGCCGAGCGCCGGCTGGCCGACCCGCAACCCGCACCGGAGCAGCAACAGGCCTCGGCACAGGACGACCAGTCCGATGCCGGACAGCCGGCCAGCGACGACGGACAGCAGCAGGCATCCCTTCCCCCGCCGGCTGCCGCCGACGGCAACACCATCCGCTTCCTGCCGATCATCGGCGGCCCGGTCGAGGCCGTGACGCCGCTGTCGCGCCAGCTCGGCGTCGAGGCCCGCGCCAACGGGCTGACGATCAAGGGATCCGGCGATGCGGCGGCGGCCTATATCCTGAAGGGCTACCTCACGACCTTTGCCGATGGTCCGCAAATCACCGTTTCCTATGTCTGGGACGTGCTCGACAGCAATGGCGGACGCCTTCACCGCATCCAGGGAACGGAAAGCGTGCCGCTGAAGCGTGGCGACCCCTGGGCTGCCGTGCCACCCGGCGTCATGCAGAAAATCGCCACCAAGACGATCGCCGAATTCAACGGTTGGCGCCAGACACGCGGTGGATAGAGACCGCCCTACACACAATTCTGGGCTTCACTCGTCCTAAGCCCTTGCATTCGAGAGCGGGGCCGTTAAAAGCGCGGCTATCAAACTGGAAATGGGCGGACCAAAATGAAGGTTTTCGCAGGGAACTCGAACCGGCACCTCGCCGAAGCGATCTGCAATTATCTCAACGTGCCCCTTGGCAGGGCTACTGTCCGCCGGTTCGCCGACCAGGAGATCTTCGTTGAGATCCAGGAAAACGTTCGCGGCGAGGACGTCTTTCTCGTCCAGTCGACGGCCTATCCGGCCAATGACCATCTCATGGAACTGCTGATCATGATCGACGCCATGCGCCGGTCTTCCGCCCGACGTATCACGGCCGTTCTTCCCTATTTCGGTTATGCAAGGCAGGACCGCAAACCTGGCCCACGCACACCGATCTCGGCCAAGCTCGTGGCAAACCTCATTACCGAGGCCGGGGCCGACCGCGTCTTGACGCTCGACCTCCACGCCGGTCAGATCCAGGGTTTCTTCGACATACCGACCGACAATCTTTATGCCCTGCCGATCCTCACGCGCGACATCAAGGCGCATTACGACATCAGCAACATTACCGTCGTGTCGCCTGACGTCGGCGGCGTGGTCCGCGCCCGCGCTCTTGCCAAGCGGCTGGACTGTCTGTTGGCGATCGTCGACAAGCGCCGCGACCGTCCGGGTGAATCCGAAGTCATGAACATCATTGGCGACGTCCACGACAAGGATTGCATCCTGATCGACGACATCGTCGATTCCGGCGGCACTCTGGTCAATGCGGCAGAAGCATTGTTGAAAAACGGTGCGCTCAGCGTGACCGCATATATAACCCACGGCGTATTGTCGGGTGGCGCGGTCACACGCGTAACCTCGTCGAAGCTGAAGGAACTTGTCATCACCGACTCGATCCAGCCGACGACGGCCGTCCAGTCCGCGCACAACATCCGCGTGATCTCGACCGCCAACCTGATCGGCGAAGCCATCAACCGCACCAGCCAGGAAGAATCGGTCTCGAGCCTGTTCGACTAGACCGACTGTTAGCGGGACGCCGCTTTTCCCTACGATACCCGCGGCACCACCGGGATGGCGCAGGCCTCGCCGCCGCCGAACATCCTTGAGCGCGTCAGGAACCTCTTCTCGCGACCGTTGTCGAGCGAGAACATGCCGCCCCTGCCCGGCACCACGTCGATGATCAGCTGCGTATGCTTCCACGCCTCGAACTGGCTGCCCGAGATATAGACCGGCACGCCGCCGATCTCCCCGAGCTTGACGTCGTGATCGGCGATCATGAACTCGTCGGCCGGGTAGCACATCGGCGATGAACCGTCGCAGCATCCGCCCGACTGGTGGAAGAGGACGTCGGGATGGTCCGCCTGGATCTCGCGGATGAGCTGAAGCGCGGCCTCTGTCGCCAGCACGCGCGGCTCGCCCTCAATGGTTTCGGACATGTGGTCTCCTTGAAAGAAATCCCCTCTCCCCGTATCCGGGGAGAGGGTCAGGCACCGGGTCACATATCTCCCGAAAGGTCGGCCACGGGTCCGCAACGCCACCGCCTCGAAAAGTCCCCATCACTGGCAGTCGCCCCTGCCCCCCTAATTCGGGCAGGAAATGCCACCGGGCTATCAGAAGAATCCCAGCGCCTTGTCGCTGTAGCTGACCAGCATGTTCTTGGTCTGCTGGTAGTGATCGAGCATCATCTTGTGGGTCTCGCGGCCGATGCCGGACTGCTTGTAGCCGCCGAAGGCCGCATGGGCCGGATAGGCGTGGTAGCAGTTGGTCCAGACGCGACCGGCCTGGATCTCGCGGCCGAAGCGATAGCAGCGATTGGCGTCGCGGCTCCAGACGCCGGCCCCGAGGCCGTAAAGCGTGTCGTTGGCGATCTCGAGGGCTTCCTTGTCGTCCGTGAAGGTCGTCACCGAGACCACCGGCCCGAAGATTTCCTCCTGGAACACCCGCATCTTGTTGTGGCCCTTGAAGATCGTCGGCTTGACGTAATAGCCGTTGGCAAGCTCGCCGCCGAGATCGTTGCGGGAACCGCCGGTCAGGACTTCTGCCCCTTCCTGCTTGCCGATGTCGAGATAGGCGAGGATCTTTTCCAGCTGCTCGCTGGAAGCCTGGGCGCCGATCATCGTGGCGCTATCGAGCGGATTGCCCTGCTTGATCGCCTCGACGCGCTTGACCGCCCGTTCCATGAACCGGTCGTAGATCGATTCCTGGACCAGTGCACGGCTCGGGCATGTGCAGACTTCGCCCTGGTTCAGCGCGAACATCGCAAAGCCTTCCAGCGCCTTGTCGAGGAAGTCGTCGTCCTTGGCCATGACGTCGTCGAAGAAGATGTTCGGCGACTTGCCGCCGAGCTCCAGCGTCACCGGGATGAGGTTCTGGCTGGCATATTGCATGATCAGCCGGCCGGTGGAGGTCTCGCCGGTAAAGGCGATCTTGGCGATGCGCGGGCTGGTCGCCAGCGGCTTGCCGGCCTCGAGGCCGAAGCCGTTGACGATGTTGAGCACACCGGCGGGGAAGAGATCACCCACCAGTTCGGCCCAGATCAGCAGCGATGCCGGCGTCTGCTCGGCCGGCTTCATGACGACGCAATTGCCCGCCGCAAGCGCCGGCGCCAGCTTCCAGGCCGCCATCAGGATCGGGAAGTTCCAGGGAATGATCTGGCCGACGACGCCGAGCGGCTCATGGAAGTGATAGGCGACGGTGTCGTGGTCGATCTCGCCGATCGAGCCTTCCTGGGCGCGGATGCAGGCGCCGAAATAGCGGAAGTGGTCGATCGCCAATGGGATGTCGGCGGCCATCGTTTCGCGGATCGGCTTGCCGTTGTCCCAGGTCTCGGCCTTGGCGAGCAGTTCGAGGTTGTCCTCCATCCGCTGGGCCACCTTCATCAGGATGTTGGAGCGCTCGGTGGTCGAGGTGCGGGCCCATCCGTCCTTGGCAGCATGCGCCGCATCGAGGGCGGCATTGATATCCTTCTCGTCGGAGCGGGGAATTTCGCACAGCTTGCCGCCTGTCACCGGCGTGATGTTGTCGAAATATTTGCCGGAGATCGGCTCGCGCCACTGGCCACCGATATAGTTGCCGTATTTCAGCTTGAACGGCGACTCGACGATTTTCTGATGCAGCATGTCATCCTCCCTGGGTGAACTGATCCGCTACGGATCGGTGGGGAGAGCCTGCACCCGGAACCCCTCCGGAAGTAGAGCCGTCGATCAATGCCGCAGCGCACAGTGTTTCACTTGTGCGACAGGAAGATGCCTGCACAAGCGGCAAAACGATGAAATGCAAGGCACTGCGCCAGACCCTGAGGCAGGCAACGAACTACTATGTCCGGATGCGTGCTCGATGCTAGCTGCTCGATTGCCGCTGGACGAACGTCTGCTAGTGCAGCGCCAGCTTCTTCATCTTGCGGTGCATCGTCGCGCGGCTGATGCCGAGCTGCTGGGCGGCCTGGGACACGTTTCCATGGTTGCGCAACAGCACACGCCGCAGCGCTGCCCTTTCCGCCTCGACCAGGTCGCCGCCATCGTCACGGCTTTCCTCGTGCAGTGCGTCGGAGGCGGGCAGCCCCGCCTGGATCCGGGCGTCGTCGAGCTTGAGCGCCAGCCGGGCAGCGCGTGTCGCGCCGAGGATCAGGTCGTCCTTGTCGACGGCGAGCAACGCCGCTGCCGGATTGCTGCCGCTCGGCACCATGACGATCCGCGATCCGCGGAAGGCGCTGCGGAAAAGATTGGTCTCGATGCGCAGCGCCGCGTCGCGCACGGCCTGGGACAGGATCGTCAGCGCCGTTTCGTTGACGTCGTCACGGCAGGTCGAGATGTCGAGGGCAGCCGTCAGCAGGCCGCGATGATCGCGGATCGGCGCCGAGGTGCAGCTGAGATTGATGTTCGACGAGAGGAAGTGCTGGTCGCGGTAGATCGTCACGGATCGCTCGTCGGCGAGCGCCGTGCCGATGCCGTTGGTGCCGACGCTGGCCTCGCTCCAAACCGCGCCGGGCCAGAGGCCGAGCTTGCGGAAATCCTTGTCCTCGCTGCCGGCACCGCGCCGGTCGAGCGCAACGCCCTTGCTGTCGGTCAAAAGCAGGCAGCAGCCGGCCTTGCCGATGGTGAGGAACAGGCGGTCGAGCTCGTCGGAGGCTTCGGCAATGAGCTGCGCCGATTGCTCGCGCGCCAGCCGGAACTCGTCGTCCGTCAGGCGCAGGGGTGCCCGGTTCTGCTCGGGCACCAGCTGGTACATGGACATGCAGCGATGCCAGGAGGCAATAATCGGCGAACTCGCCGCAGCGGATTTCTGCTGCGCGCTGGCATAGACTCGCTCGGCATGAGCAATCTCGTTGTACATACGCCCCTCCCAAGGCTTAAAGCACATTTGTCGCGCGAAACGACAGACGACGCAATGTAAAAAATGCGACATTGGCGCCGGAATGTCATCAATCTTCAGCGGAACAACTGCAGACCGACGATTGCGTTACTTTGGCGCGTTCACAACCTGCCCGTTGACGCTGAACGTTCCGTCTTCCGCCAGGACGACGTCCCAGCGCTGGCGCCCGTCGGGATCCGTCTTGGCGAACCCCTTGGCCATCATCATCACCAGGGAAACCTGGTTGAGTTCGGCATCGGCCTTTGCGGCGTCCTGCACGAAGGCGATTGTCTTGTCGTAGTCGCGGGCAAGCACGGTCATGCGCAGGCCGTAACGGCTCGGCTGTTGCAGGTCGGACACCAGCGTGCCGGAGAGATTGAGGTCGTAGACGGCAGAACGGGCGCTGATCTCGGGGAAATCGACGGTGATCTTGTCGGTGGGGAAGACCGCATGGACAATCTTCTGGCCGTTCTGGGGCGAAAGCCCGTCCCCCGTCGAAAAATCGGTTTCCAGCATCATATCGGCAGCGGCCGCAAAGTTCATGTCCGGTATCCCGACTTCGACGACCGTCATGTCCGGGATCAGCGCCTCGTAGCCTGACGGCACCACGCCTGAAACGAGCTTCAGGTTCTCCGCGCGCATGCCAAAGCCGACGCTCGAAGACTCCGTCAGGCCGCCCATCTTGAAAGAATATGTCAGCTTGGACATCGTCGCCGTGCCGGCATCGGTGAGCACCGACAGGTTGCTGGCAACGGCGCTTTCCTCGAGGGACACGAACAGCGGCAGCGCGTCGCGCATCAGCTTGACGAATTTGTCGCTGCCGCTCTTCGACAGCTTCTTGGCCTTGGCGTGTTCGATCACGAAATGCATGAGATCGCGCAATGCCAGGATCGGAACGCCGGTCGCCTTTGCGTCGAAGGCGATGGTGTCTGCCTTCAGCTCGGTATTCCCCGCCGCCTGCGCGGCAATCTTTTCATAGAATCCCGGCATAGCGCCGCTCGAGATCATGTCGACCGTGCCGGGCTTTGCCGTGTCGGTCGAAGAAAACTTGTAGGTCATGCCCGCCGCACCGGCCTCGATCTTTTGCGGGCCCGAGGAGGAGGACAGCTTGATGTCCCGCGCCGTCATATCCAGCGAGCGCATGTAACTGATCGCCGGATCGAAGATCCCGCTATAGACCAGCGAGCCCAGCCCGTAGCGCATGTCGGTCGCCGGACCGGTGCCGATCTTGGAATGCGCGGAAATGTCGAAGGAATTGTCCCCGTCGATGTTCCACAAGCCCTTGCCCGCCGGTGCCGCGTACATCGTGACGGGCTTGAGGCCGGTTACCGCGAAATCCGAGGATGCGACCTTGTCGAGGAATTTCGTCAGGTCGTAGGTGATCTCGTAGCGGCTGCCGGTCGGCTTGACCGACAGGAAGTTGCCATCGGCCATATCGCGCGACAGATAACGGCTGAGCACCCCCCTGAGGTCCTTTGCGCCCTGCTCGCTGACATCGGCACCATAGGATGCGCTGGACAGACCGAGCGTGACGACGATGGCAGCGGCGATGGTCCGGTGACGCATAACAACTCTCCCTGTGCCGTTGCGGCAATGGAATTTGGAAGACGAGCGCGCGACCTGTCAACCGCCGATCCGCAAAAACCGGGCTCCATGCCGTTAATATTGCGTATGGCTTCCTGGGATCGTCGGGCATCGACGAAGCCGGCACCGGCATCGCGAAACTGGCAGGGGATATCCGGGGCAAAGGGCGACAAAGCCCTGACGGTGTGCCAGGCTTCCCCGACCCGGACGGGGTGCGAAAACCGCTGGTGGCTGACATCTGGAGATGCCGCCAACCGGTCAGTTCGATCTCCGTTCCGCCCTCCGGCCGGCAGTCTTGCGTTTCGCCCTCTTTTGCCCTATAGGGCACGCGTCCGCGCAGACACCCTTGGAGGCAATGCGGATGGGGCCGGTTTCGGCCGTCCTCCGGTCTTGCCGGGCGGTTCGCCGCCGGGCCCAAGACTCTCCAGTAATCTTGAAAGGAATTGCCATGAGCAACCAAAGCTATCAGCTCAAGGCCGACGCACGCGAACGGGTTGGTAAGGGGTCCGCCCGTGAACTTCGCCGCAACGGTCTCATTCCTGCTGTCATCTATGGCGACAAGCAGGCCCCGATTTCCATCACGTTGAACACCAACGAAGTCACCAAGCGCGTTCACGCCGGCGGCTTCCTGACGACCATCGTCAATGTCGACGTCGATGGCAAGTCCTACCGCGTTCTGCCGAAGGACTACCAGCTCGACCCGGTCCGCGACTTCGTGCTGCACGTCGATTTTCTGCGCGTCTCCGGCAACACCCAGGTGACCGTTGAAATCCCGGTTCACTTCGAAAACGACGAAAAGGCACCCGGCATCAAGCTCGGCGGCGTTCTCAACATCGTTCGCCACGCTGTCGAAGTTCAGTGCCCGGCAGACAAGATCCCCGAATTCTTCACGGTCGACCTGACCGGCCTGAAGATCGGCGACAGCATCCACATCTCGAACGTGACGCTGCCGCAGGATGTCCACCCGGTGATCTCCGATCGCGACTTCACGATCGCAACGATCGTTCCTCCGGTTGTCGGCGTCACGGAAGACGAAACTGCGGAAGAAGAAGGCTCTTCGGAAGCCTAAGCCTCTCGTTACACTACGAAAAATTGCAAACCCGCTATCCCCCGTGGCTAGCGGGTTTTTTCGTGGGCACGGCGCCTGCCCTCCCGTATTGTCCCAGCTTCGGCACCCTTGGCTGATGGCGGTGCCAGACCGTTAACCCAGCCGTTTCAGCAACCTTTAACAAATCTGTGAAACTTTACGCCAAAGAGTTGTAGCGCGTACTCGTCGACATCGCTCGAGCGCCTTCAACCAGGGGAAGTTTCGGACGCAATGAACAATTCTGTCGAAAACAGGTTTTTTGCGATCGTCTGCGGCGCCTTGCTGGTGTTCGTCGCCCCTCTTTTCGTGCTGTTCCTGTTCCTGTCCTCGGAGCGCGCCGAAAAGGAGATCCGCGATCATATCACGGTCCTGCTGGTCGCCAACGCACAGGCACTCGCCAAGCCCCTGTGGGATCTGGACGAGGACAGCATTACCCAGATCAGCGCCACCACTGTCTCCGAGGGCGACCAGGTCCAGGTCAACGTTCGCGACACCTCGGGCCAGCTCGACATCACCCAGTCGACCATTCCCAAATCCTACGTCGGCAAGCTCGAATCGATCTCCCGCGCGATCACCTATGCGACGCTGGACGGCAAGAAGACGCTCGGCACCATCACCGTCCTCTACCCTGAGCTCGGCATCTTCGACGGACTGAAACACGAGGAGATCGTGTTCATCTCGATCTTCATCTTCGCCGTCCTGACCGTTTTCGGGACAGCGCTGATCGGCAACCGGATCTTCGTCATCCAGCCGCTGATGCGGCTTGCCCACGCCATCGAGGCGACAAGCCAGCTCGGCTCGCGCCACCACGTCGACTGGCAGTCCAACGACGAGATGGGCCGGCTGGCGCGCAGCTTCAACGAGATGCAGATCAAGCTGGAGCGCGAGGAGACGGAGCTGAAGCGCGCCCACCGCGGCGCCACCGACACCTACAACCTCACCCCCGCGATGCTGTTCTCGCTCGACCAGAACGACTGCATCTCTGCCGTCAGCGACTACTGGCTGGCTGCAACGGGCTACCGGCGCGAAGAGGTGCTCGGCCGCCCGTTCGACAGCCTCGTGACCGAGGAGACGCGTGAAAAATACGTCCAGCGCAAGGAGAAGCATGGCGCCGGCGCACCGCGGATCGAAGTCACCGTCAAGTTTCCCTGCATGGACGGGCGCGTCATGGACGTCCTGATCCTCGAATCCACCGGCGGTCATGGCGGCCCGTCGCTCTCTGTCATGACCGACGTGACCGACCTGAAGCAATCCGAAAACCGCAACCTTCGCCAGGCGATTACCGACCACCTGACCGGCCTGCTGAACCGCCAGGGCTTCGAAACCGCGCTGGATGCCAAGATCGACGAGGCAGACCTCGGGCGCCAGGAGCTGGCCTGCCTGTTCATCGACCTCGACCGGTTCAAGTGGATCAACGACAATCTGGGACACGCGGCGGGCGATGCAGCACTCTGCGAACTCGTGACCCGCCTGCAGGGGCACCTGTCGCCCGGCGACATCGCGGCCCGCCTCGGTGGCGACGAATTCGCCATCCTGATCCTCGCCGCAGACGCCGAAGAAAAGGCGCTTGCCATGGCGGCGAGCATTGCGGAGATCTTCGCAGCCCCCTTCGTCGGAGACGCCCGCCTCAGCGCCAGCATCGGCATCGCCATCTATCCGCGCCACGCGGTGAATGCCGCCGAGCTGCTGCAGAAATCCGACATGGCGATGTATTCCAAGAAGCGCGAAGGCAAGAACGGCGCGCAGATCTTCGACAACAGCATGCTCGACGATGCCCGCAGCCGCGCCGAAGTCGAAGGCTTCATCGAAACCGGCCTGACGGAAGACTGGTTCGAGGCCTACATGCAGCCGATCGTCAACATCGAGGATCGCTCGATTGCCGGCTTCGAGGCATTGATGCGCCTGCATCACCCCCAGAAGGGCATCCTGCCGCCCAAACCCATCATCGACATTGCGGAGGAAACCGGCTCGATCGTCCGCATCGGCACCCGCATCATGGAAAAAGCCGTTGCCAACATGGCCCGCATTTCCAAGCTCGAGAACATGAGCGACACCTACCTGGCGATCAACTTCTCGCCGCTGCAATTCGAACCCTGCCTGCCGACCCAGCTTGCCGCCCTGCTGCTGCGCCACGAGATCAACCCGAAGCGGATCGTCATCGAGATCACCGAAGCCGTGCTGATGGACGACAATCCGGCGGTCCGCAGCGTGATCAACGAGATCTGCGGCTTCGGATGCCGCATCGCGCTCGACGACTTCGGCACGGGCTATTCGTCGCTGAGCTACATCAACCGCTTTCCGGTCGACATCATCAAGATCGACCAGTCGTTCACCCGCGCCATCAATGACCCATCGCAGGACGTGCGGCGCAAGAGCCGGATGCTGATCGAAAGCATCACCACCCTGTCGCACAAGATGAACTGCACGGTCATTGCAGAAGGGATAGAGACGGAGAACGAGTGCGCGACGCTGATTGCCATGGGCCTCGATTACGGCCAAGGTTATCTCTTCCACAGGCCGCAACATCCCGACGCCCTGATGGATATCCTTGCAGGCGGAGTGCCCGTCGATCGCCGCGGCCTGGCGCTGGCGTCCTGAGCGCCTTTCTGGAGAAGCCCATGATCAAGCTGCTTTTGCCTCTCCTGATCTCGTCCCACCTGGCCGGTGCCGCACAGGCCCAGACCGTATCCTTCCTGACGGAGGAATATCCGCCCTTCAGCTACCGGGAAGGGAGCGACATCAAGGGCGCAGCCGTCGACCAGATCCGCCGGATGATGAGCGGGTTGGAGGACTACACCATAGACGTATTGCCGTGGGCCCGCGCCTATGCCCAGGCCCGAACGACCCCGATGAGCTGCGTCTTCGCAGCGGCGCACACCGAGGAGCGCGATGCCCTTTTCAAATGGGTGCAGCCCTTGCTCGTCGACCGCAATTTCCTGGTCAAGCACAAGGGCACCGACGTCAGCGCCGCGACGCTGGAAGAGGCCAAGCAATACGACGTCGGCACCTGGCGCGACGACTATACCGAGACGCTCCTGCGTCAGCTCGACTTCCCGAAGCTCGACGTCGCGAACGCCATGACCACGACGTTCAAGAAGCTGATGAACGACCGCATCGACCTGATGCCTTTGTCGGAACGTTATCTGGAAAGGCTGATCAAGGAGGGCCAGCCGATCGAGCGCGTGACGATGCTGTCAAGTCAGGTCATGGGAATTGCGTGCCAGAGGGATTTTCCGGAGGATTTGCGGCGCAGAATGCAGGATGCGCTATCCGGACTGATCGCCGATGGGACGCAGAAGTCGATATTCCTCCAGTACGGCATGTCGCCGGAAAACTGACCCTACGCACGGCGGCGACCCAAATCGGTCTTGACTTGGCCGCCCATTCGCGTCGATGAACGGCTCCGTCATCTGCGAAAGGACGACAGCCATGCTTGTTATCGCCGGTCTCGGCAACCCGGGCCCCCAGTACAAAGCCAACCGGCACAACATCGGCTTCATGGCCGTCGATGCCATCCACCGCCGCCACAGCTTTTCGCCCTGGACGAAGAAGTTCAAGGGAGAGATCGCCGAAGGCGAACTCGACGGCCAGAAGGTGCTGCTGATCAAGCCGCTGACGTTCATGAACCTGTCGGGTGAATCCGTGGCCGACGCCATGCGCTTCTACAAGCTGCAGCCGGCGGACCTCGTGGTGATCTACGATGAACTCGATCTCGTTCCCGGCCGCGCGCGGCTGAAGACGGGCGGCGGCCATGGCGGCCACAACGGCATCAAGTCGATCGATGCCCATGCCGGCCGCGAATACCGCCGTCTTCGTCTCGGCATCGGCCATCCCGGCGTCAAGGATCTGGTGCAGGCCCACGTGCTCGGCGACTTCGCCAAATCAGACAAGACCTGGCTTGAGCCCCTGCTCGAGACACTCGCTGACAATGCCGACATGCTGGTTCGCAACGAGGATTCGCAGCTGATGAACAAGCTGGCGCTGGCCGTCGGCGACAAGTCGGCCGAACCGAAGGCACCGAAGTCCCCCGCACCCGGCAAGCCGGCCGGCCAGTCGCACATCCGCGCCGCCCGCAATTTCAACCAGCCCAAGGCCCTGCCGACGACCGGACCGATGGCGGACATGCTGAAGAAAATGTTTGGAAAGAAAGACGCGGAGCAATGAGCGTCCGCTCGAGCTTCGCCATACGCCGGGCCGAGCCTTCCGACCTCGACGGCCTTCTCGCCCTGTACCGGGAACTGAACCCCGCCGACCCCGCACTCACCGCAGATGCGGCTGAGAGCGCCTATGCCGCCATGCTGGCGCAACCGGGCCTTAGCGTCTTCCTCGGGACCGCAGACGATCGGCCGGTGTCCACCGCAACGATCCTGATCGTCCCCAACCTCACCCGTGGCACCCGCCCTTACGCTCTCATCGAAAATGTCGTGACGCTGGAAGAGCAACGCGGCAAGGGCCATGGTCGCGCCGTCATCCGGTACGCCATCGATTTCGCTTTCCACGCGGGCTGTTACAAGGTGATGCTGCTGACGGGCCGGCAGCGCGAGCATATCCATCGGTTCTATGAAGGCTGCGGCTTTATCCAGAGCAAGTCCGGCTTCCAGATCCGCAACGATTAAGCGTCAGAGGAAAATGGGCTGCCGGGTAGCAGCCCCTTCCCGCCCTATTCCTCCGGCTCGGTCGTGAACATCAGCGGGAAGCCCGCTTCCTTGCCGTAGTCAGTGGCTTCCTTGGCCTTGGTCTCGGCAATGTCCTTGGCGCAGACGACGATGACGCAGGAGCCCATCTGATGGGCTGTGATCATCATTCTGGCACCGGTTTCCTCGCTCATGCGGAACACCGCCTTCAGCACCATGATGACGAACTCGCGCGGCGTAAAATCGTCGTTGATCAGGATGACCTTGTACATCTTGGGCTGCTCAAGCTTCGGCTTGACCACGGTTTTGGGTTTGAGGTTCGTGCTGCTGGGACTCATGGAAGATCCGTCTCCTGAAGACGCCGGAGCTCTGTTAGGCTCGACTTTACGGTATATTGCGTTGCGGTGGGCAGGGATCAAGATTGAAGTGGTTGATGCCGAAGTGTCAGATGCGTTCGTCGGCAAAGCCGGGGAAAGGTCTGCCCCACCTCGTCGCCTGCGGAATGAATTGCGTTTCGATGTGATCTCGCATCAGCCCTTTGGCTGCTGTTGCTTGGCCTGTTATTATAGGGCAAATCCGCCATTGCTTCAAGACAACGGCGCCGCTCGTGCCGAAAGGCTTGACCGCCCTGCTCCTTTATCTCATACGCACAGCCAAAGATTTCCAGTATAGCAGGTGTCACGGCCATGGGCTTCAAATGCGGTATCGTCGGCCTTCCGAATGTCGGTAAGTCCACACTCTTCAACGCGCTGACCAAGACGGCCCAGGCGCAGGCGGCCAATTACCCGTTCTGCACCATCGAGCCGAACACCGGCGAAGTCGCCGTGCCGGATCCGCGCATGCAGAAGCTGGCGGCAATCGCCGGCTCCAAGGAAATCATCCCGACCCGCATCTCCTTCGTCGACATCGCCGGCCTCGTGCGCGGCGCGTCGAAGGGCGAAGGCCTCGGCAACAAGTTCCTGGCCAACATCCGCGAAGTCGACGCCGTCGTGCACGTCCTGCGCTGCTTCGAAGACGACGATATCACCCATGTCGAAGGCCGCATCAACCCGGTCGGCGACGCCGAGACAATCGACACCGAGCTGATGCTCGCCGACCTCGAAAGCCTCGAGCGCCGCACCGAGCAGACCCGCAAGCGCGCGAAAAGCAACGACAAGGAATCCCTGACGCTGCTGCCGATGATGGACGCGTCGCTGGCGCTGCTGAACGAGGGCAAGCCGGTCCGCACCCTGCTGCCGAAGCTCGATGCGGAAGAGCTGGAGATCCTCAAGGGCCTGAACCTTCTGACCTCGCATCCGGTGCTCTACGTCTGCAACGTCGCGGAAGGCGATGCCGTCAGCGGCAATGCCCATACCAAGGCCGTCGAGGAAATGGCCAAGGCGCAAGGCTCGCAATGCGTCATCATCTCGGCCGCGATCGAATCCGAAGTGGCCCAGCTGCCGGAAGAAGAGTCCAAGGAGTTCCTGGAAGCCCTCGGCCTGGAGGAAGCCGGTCTCGACCGCCTGATCCGCGCCGGCTATAGCCTGCTCGACCTGATCACCTATTTCACGGTCGGCCCGAAGGAAACCCGCGCCTGGACCATTCCGCGAGGCACCAAGGCACCGGCTGCCGCCGGCGTCATCCACACCGATTTCGAACGCGGCTTCATCCGCGCCTTCACCATCGCCTTCGACGACTACATTGCCTTCAAGGGCGAAGTCGGCGCCAAGGAAGCCGGCAAGGGCCGTGACGAAGGCAAGGAATACGTGGTGCAGGACGGCGACGTCATCCACTTCCGCTTCAACACCTGATCCGTCGCAAGGATCGCTTCAGCGGGAGGAGACCGCGGTGGCTGACGAGACGCTTACATTCGAGGACTTCACCGTCGGGCGCAGCTTTGCGCTCGGCCCGGTGACGATGACGTCGGACGAAATCATCGCCTTTGCGACCGAGTTCGACCCACAGCCGATGCATCTGGACGAAGCCGCCGGACGTGCCAGCATCCTCGGCGGCCTTGCCGCGTCGGGCTGGCATACATCGTCGGTTTTCATGCGGATGATGTTCGACAGCTTCCTGTCGGGATCGCTTTCCGAGGGTTCGCCGGGCATCGACGTCATGGAGTGGCGCAAGCCTGTCCTTGCGGGCGACACGCTGTCCGGCCGCTCCACCGTCCTCTCGTCCCGTCCTATGCGGTCTCGTCCGGGTGTTGGCATGGTGAAATTCCGCCATGAGGTCGAAAACCAGCGCGGCGAGACTGTCTGCCTCGGCGAGAATTCCATCATGTTCGGAATGAAGCCGCCTGCAGGGGTGTCGCCATGAAGATGACGGAGGTCTATCCCATCGACCGCAAGGTCGATATCGGCAGCTACCGCTTCGATGCCGATCGCATCATCGACTATGCAACGCGCTTCGACCCGCAGCCTTTCCATATCGATCCCGAAAAGGCCGCGCAGTCGCTGTTCGGCGGACTATGCGCTTCTGGCTGGCACAGCTGCTCGGCCTGGATGAAAACCTTCGTCGCCTTCTGGTCGGCGGAAACGGCGCGTCTGCAGGCGGAGGGCCAGACCGCGCCGAAGCTCGGCCCCTCGCCCGGCTTCAAGAACCTGCAATGGCTGCGACCGGTGTTTGCCGGAGACACGGTGCGCTACTCGGTGACGCTGCTGTCGAGCCGCAGCCTGGCATCGCGCCCGGGATGGATCATCAACACCATCCTGTGCGAAGGCGAGAACCAGGATGGCATCCCGGTCCTGCGTTTCGAAAGCACCGTCCTCGAGTTCGAGTGACGGCATCGCCGGCCTTCAGTGGCCGGAGAACTCCACCAGTGTGTGCACGGGCACGCCGAGCGCCTCGAGCTTCTTGCGCCCGCCGAGATCCGGCAGGTCTATGACGAAGCACGCAGACACCACCACGGCGCCCATCTGCCGCAGCAATTGCGTCGCGCCGACCGCGGTACCGCCCGTGGCGATGAGGTCGTCGACCAGGATGACCTCGTCGCCCGGCATCACGGCATCCCGGTGCATCTCCATCTCGTCGAGCCCGTATTCGAGGCTGTAGGCGATGCTGACCGTTTCATGCGGCAGCTTGCCCTTCTTACGGATCGGAATGAACCCGGCCGAGAGCTGGTGTGCCACGGCACCGCCCAGGATGAAGCCTCGGGCTTCCATGCCGGCAACCTTGGTCACCTTCGTTCCGGCGTGAATCTGCACGAGTTCATCGACGGCGCGGCGGAAGGCGCGCGGATTGCCGAGAAGCGTGGTGATATCGCGAAAGACGATGCCGGGCTTGGGATAATCCGGAATGGACCGAATCGATCGGATGAGTTCGTTGTCGCGGGTCGTCATCGGCGAAGGAGCCCTGTTTTTGTTGATCGAGAAAGGTCACCAATAGGGCGGCACGACGCGTCCTGTCCAGCTGAAAGCGCCATCGAGCCGCATTCCATCCGGCGCCATGCAAAACACGCTATGCGAGAAGATAAGGATAGTTTCTAGGCATAAGAGCTACGACGAAAATATGACTTTTCGGGCGGAACGCGATGGCTATGTCGTCGAGCCTGCATGGAGACAACAATTGAAGCGCTCCTTGATTGCATTTATAATTTTTGCAAGCAAAAATATACTCCAGTCATACTCATAAGATTGGCAAAGCCAATCATCAAGGGTGCATTTTTCCACGTCACAACTCTAAATTACTAGGCTTCCAGGCTTCGGTCAGTATCAAAAAAAATGTGTCGCATCATCTTACAACCTATCTCGGGATGACACAGGATCTATGGAAATACTACTCAGTGCAGACTTGCTCTCGCCCGTCCACCGGAATCCTTTGATCTCCGAGATATGGTTCAAAAATCGAATATATTCCGGATTTTATAAAGTATATTCGAAGTATAAGATTGAAATCGCTGCGAAGATATTTCTTTTATGCAATTTTAAGCTTCGTTTTATTGCGGATATAGATGAAAATTAACACTTTCTTAACGATTATGACCGCAGGATGGCGTTGGCGAAACCGCCATTTTCTATCAACGCGCGAATGATACGCGCCATCCGAGGTACTTCATGACGAAGCATACTCTTGCGGCATTTGCCGCCGCCGCTGCCTTTACCCTGTCTTCAAGCGCAGCATTTTCACAGACGGCCAATGCCCCCAACATGATTGTCAGCATGACCGTCGCCGCCGAATGCACGCTGACCACCGACGCTGTTGCCTTTGGTCCTCAAGGCCTGATCGATGCCGACGTCGAAGTTCCTGGCAATATGACGGTCCTGTGCACGCAGGGTGCGCCTTACCGGATCTCGCTGAGCGCCGGTCTCGGAAACAATGCGACGGTCGCCAATCGCGTGATGACGGGCACGACGGCGACCCATGTCGCAAACTACACAATCCACCAGGGTGCCACAGCTGCCGGCATCGTCTGGGGCGATACAGCCGGAACGGATACGCTTGCGGGCGTTGCCACAGGCGGGCAGGACGTCCAGCCATTCCTCGCTGTCCTTCCTGCAGGCCAGAGCGTTGCTGCGGACACCTACACCGATACCCTGACCGCAACGATCACCTACGGCACCGCGCTGTAATCGAACGCGACATCAGGCAGATTTAAAAACAAGGACGACAACATGAAATCCATGCGCATCATGGCTGCGAGCCTATTCGTGTGCCTGACGGTCGGCAGCGCCGGGGCGGCCTCGCTTCGCGTCTCCCCGATCACCCTCGACCTGAAGGCACCCGCTGCGGCATCCACTGTCCGCCTATGGGATAGTGGTCTGAAGCCGGTCAACGTGCAGGTTCGCGTCTTCCGTTGGACGAAGGTCAATGGCAAGGATCGCCTCGACCCCACCACCGACGTGGTCGCCAGCCCGCCGATCACCAAGCTGACGCCGGGGACGGAGAACCTGATCCGGGTGGTGCGCGTGACGAAACGGCCCGTCAAGGGCGTGGAAGCCTACCGCCTGCTGATCGATGAACTGCCAGCGGCAGGCAAGCGGCTCCCAGGTCAGGTCAATGTCATGGTCAGACATTCGATCCCTGTTCGTTTCAGCGAATAACTGCTCGAATGCCAGGCCACACAGGCTTTTTACAGGCACTTGCCAGTCTCGCTTTCCTTGCCGTCCTTGCCATGTCTGTCGAAGCCACAGCAGCACCCGGAGAGATATCCCCGGGTGCCGATCCGGCAACTGCAACGCTGCCGCCAGATATATCTGCAGACCGCGACCTCTACCTCTCGGTCTCCGTCAACGGTGTCTCCGCCGATCTCGTCGCCGCCTTCCGCCAGGCGCCCGACGGAACGTTGTCTATCGAACCCGAGCAATTGCGCAACGTCGGCATCGTGCCCGCCAAAAACGCCATCGGCGCCGATGGGCGCGCCCGCATCGACCGCTTGCCTTCGGTGCGTTTCCTCTATGACGAATTGAAGCAGACGATCGACTTCACCGCAGCGGATGCCGAGCGGGCCCCCAAAATCATCGATGCCATCGCGCCACGCGGCGGTGTACAAAAGAAGCCTCGCCTGCAGGCCCAGTCCTCCTATGGCGCGCTTCTCAACTACAATGTGATTGCCGCGACCGACAACTCGGACACCGACGGGCGATTTGCCTTTTCAGGCTTGAGCGGCTCCTTCGAGGCCCGCATGTTCAGCCCCGCCGGCGTTCTCTCCAACACCTTCATCGCCAGCACCTCCGACGACATCTTCTACGATTCCACCCGGCTTGAGAGCAACTGGCGCTATTCCGACCAGAATTCGATGATGACCTACGGCGCCGGCGACATCATCACCGGCGGCCTGAGCTGGACGCGGCCCACCCGCCTCGGCGGGCTGCAGGTGCAGCGCAGCTTCGCGCTACGCTCCGATCTCGTCACCTTCCCCGTGCCGGAACTGTCGGGCAGCGCCGCTGTGCCGTCCACGGTCGACGTCTACCTCAACGACGCCAAGCGCTTTTCAACCTCGGTCGGCGCCGGCCCCTTCGATATCACCAACCTGCCCTTCGTCGACGGCAGCGGCAACGCACGCGTCGTCGTCACGGATGCGCAGGGTCAGCAGGTGACCACCGAAAGCAGCTTCATCGCCTCCAACCGACTGCTGGCCCCCGGGCTCCACGATTTCTCGGCGGAACTCGGATTTGCGCGACAGAACTACGGCGTGGAATCCAACGACTACGATTCCCGCCCGTATGGTTCGGCGACCTACCGCTCCGGCCTCTCCAGGTGGATGACCATGGAGGGGCATGCCGAATGCGGAGCCAACCTCCTCAACGGCGGCGTCGGTGTCGTTTTCGCGTCCCGCCTGGCAGGCGTTGTCTCGCTATCGGCAGCCGGCAGCTACAGTTCGTCGGAACCGGGTCAACAATTCGCCTTCTCGCTGGAGAAGGAGATGTGGGGCGTGCATCTCGGCGCGCGCGTGCAGCGCAGTTTCGGCAATTACCAGGACATCGCCTCGGTGACAGCCGACACCGGGCGTGTCTACGATGGCTTCCTGACGGTCTCGTCGGCGCCGCCGAAAGCGCTCGACCAGATCTCCCTGTCGGTGCCCCTGATTTTCGACGCGTCCAACCTCAACTTGAGCTTCACAAGCCTGGAGACCGCCGATCGCGATCAACAACGGATCGTCGGCGTTTCCTACAGCCGCCCGGTCTTCAACGGCAGCACCGTCACCGTCTCGGCCATCAAGGATCTCGGCGACCGCGGCGTCGGCATCTTTGCCAGCCTGTACGTTCCGATCGGACCGAGCATGGCGGCGTCCACCTCCGTCTCGGCCCGCGACGGCGACAACAGCGTCAGCCAGACCGTCGGCCGCACCCAGGGCCAGCAAATCGGCGATTACGGCTGGGGCATCGGAAGGAAGCAATCCGACGATTCGCTCAATTCGGCCTCGGCAAGCTACCGCGCGTCGGTGGCGAATATCAGGGCACGGGTCGATCAGCGCGGCAGTCTCGCCCGGGCGAACGTCACGGTCGACGGCGCACTTGTCGCGGCAGGCGGTGGCGTCTTTGCCACCAACCACATCGACGACGCCTTCGCCATCGTCGATGCCGGCGCCCCCGGCGTCGAGGTTCAGTACGAGAACCGCCCCATCGGCGTCACCAATCGCCGTGGCAAATTGCTGGTCCCGCGCCTGCGCGCCTACCAGGAAAACCATATCTCCATTGACCCGACCAATTTGCCTCTCGACGCAGTCATCAACAACACCCGCCAGGTGGTGATGCCGGCCGATCGCTCCGGCGCGGTCGTCAGGTTCGATGTCAACACAAGCGCCAATGCGGCTCTCATCACCTTCTCGGGCGCCGACGGACAGCCGATTGCGGTGGGCGCCAGCGGCGTGCTCGAGCCGGATGCCGAGCCCTTTGTGGTGGGTTACGACGGCCAGACCATGGTCGAGAACCTCAAGGCAACAAACCGGGCGACCCTGACGCTTGTCGACGGCAGCACCTGCGTCGCGACCTTCCGATACACCCCCCAGGGGGACCAACAAGTGAGCATTCCCGATGCCCTATGCAAACCATAAGTCGTTCAAGAAATGCCTCCTGCAGCTGACGCTGGGCATCCTCGTCTATGCAGCGGGCATGGGCGGTGCCTTCGCGGCGACTTGCACCGCAGATGTCGACGACCTGAATTTCGGCAGCGTCGATACGCTGTCCTCCGTTAAGGCCGATACCACCGCGCAAGTCTCCATCAGCTGCAGCGGGGTCAGCGCCGAGGCGACGGCGGTCACCGTCTGCGCCAACCTCGGTGCCGGCAGCGGCGGCAGCGGATCCGGCGGAAGCCGCCTGATGCTGTCGGGCGCGAATGCGCTGACCTATCGCCTGTTTAGCGACAGCGGCCAGAGTTCGCGCTGGGGTGCCTATAACGCGACGACGCTCGGACAGCCGCAGACCATCCGCCTGGCTGCATCAGGCGGTACGGCAAACGGGGTCGCCACGCTCTACGGTGCGGTGTCGTCCGGACAGGCGGGTGCTGCCACCGGCACCTATCTCTCGTCCTTCTCCACGTCCGATGCGACGTTCTACTATCAGGAAGGAACAACCCTCGACTGCGCCGCGCCGGCGGCCGCCACGCAGGCGCAGGCAAGCTTTACCGCCCAGGCGACCGTTGCCGCCAATTGCCTGGTGACCGTCGAGGACATCGCTTTTGGTGTCCACGGCCTGATCGACGGAGAAGTGACCGCGACCGGCGGCGTCAACCTCACCTGCACGCCCGGCACCAACTACACCATCGCCATGGACGGCGGCCTGACCGGCGCTACCGACCCGACCCAGCGCCTGATGCGCTCCGGCAGCAACACCATCGCCTACGGACTTTATGCCGACGCCGCCCACACCACGCCCTGGAGCGCTTCCGGCACCGGGCTCGTAACCGGCACAGGTGCCGGCGCCGTCCAGTCCATCCCGGTTTACGGGCGCGTCGCCCCGCAATCCGCAGCACCCGGCCAGTACAGCGATACGGTGGTGGTGACGGTCACCTATCAGTAGGCGGGAGGACCGCAGCGAGGGGTAGTGGCCCCGTGAAGAAGACGGGGCCGGAAGGCCGGGCCTGAGACTGCTGACAATGGTATATCTGACAACTCTGTAGGTCACTCGCGACACTGAACCGGTTGCCAAACTCCCCTCATCCTCGCCCTTGTGGCACGGCTGTCCGGTTTAAA
>CAZZZI010000063.1:0-2708 GCA_964658415.1 uncultured Sphingomonas sp.
ATAGAGTGTTGGATTCCGATTCCAAAGGTCACAGGTTCGAATCCTGTCGGGTGCGCCATTTTCCTTATTGTCCAGCCCGGAGACATAGGTAACACTCTGTACCTAAGACATGGGTAACAACCTCGTGCCGAACGGGTTGTCGATAGTTTGCAATGTCCTCTGTTCCAGGTCGATATATCCAAGATCATAGCGCAAGAAGCTGACGAGCCAAATGCCGTCTTCGACTTCTTTCAGTCCAAGTTTCTGGCCGGCCATGACGGTGGAGATGTTGATCTTCTTGCGATGCATGCAAATGCGGCCGCAATGGGTGACAAGGACGTCGCGGTCGTGGAACGGGTATTCGATCTCGGGCAGTCCGGCATAGGGCCGCGGCGAAGCAGTATAGATGTCGGCTGGTACTTTCATGGCCAAGGCCTCATGCGGCCTTTCGGTATTGAATTCGTTGATGAAAGCATCGAAGCGTGCTTGCTGTTGGAGCATATTGCGGCCGGGTGGCCTGGTGGCTTCCTTCTTCAGCGTCAGGTGCATGCGCTCGTGGCGGCCGTTCTGTTGGGGATGTCCGGGCTTAATTCGTTCCAGGGCGATGCCGAGTCTGAGCCAGTAGACCGACAGTTTTGAGAGATTGTAGAGCCCGTTGGGGCTGGCAAACGGCAGCCCGTTGTCGGAGCGGATGGCAAGCGGAAGGCCGCGCTCGGCAAACAGCCGCCTGAAGGCCTCGATGACGCCCTGTTCGCGGGTTGATTCGAAGGCTTCGCAGCAAAGCAGAAAGCGGGAAGCCTGGTCCGTGACCGTCAGAGGGTAACAATATCTGTTGTCGCCGAGCTTGAATTCGCCCTTGAAGTCGGCACACCAGAGGTCATTGGGAGCCAGTGCCGTCGACAGCATCGTGCCCTCGGCCTTGTTCGCCCTGTTCCTCTTGCGGGCATGGCTCACAAGGCCGTAGCGATCCAGAACCGCATGGACTGTGCTCTTGGCTGGTATCCGCACATCGCCGGCCAGCCGCTTGACCAATAGTTCCCTGATCTTGCGGGCACCCCAGTGCGGCTTCTCCTGTCTGCACCGCACGATCATCGATTCGACCGCGTCAGGCAACTGGTTGGCATAGCGCACCGGCCGCCGCGAGCGATCCGTCAGCGCTTCCAACCCATCGTCCTTGTAGCGGTTGAAAATCTTATAGCCGGTCTTGCGCGAAATCCCGAAATCCCGGCACACCTCGCTCATCCCTTCACCCTCCAGAAGTCGGGCGACAAATCGAAGACGTTCTTCCATAACCGAAGTCTCTTTCCACGGCATCTCCACCTCCCGGCCAAAAACCGAAAAGTGTAACCCATGTCTCCGGTACGTTCTGTCACCTATCTCTCAGGTCGGGCAGATCCCGCGTCGAGAACGACTAATCTGATGCTTCAGGGCTTTTCTGGCGCTAGATCGCCCGCAAGGCTGCCACGAACCTGTCCGGAACAATCCTTCCCGGCCTGAGCTGTACGGTCGTCGACCAGGGCGAGGACGTCTACGACTGGAAACGTCTGGTGATAATCGCTTGCAGTGCGAGTTCGTCGAGTTCAGCCCGATCTGATCCGATGCCCAACAAAAAAGGCCGGGGCGAAATCGCACCGACCTTCCTCATCATCGTTTGTTCGCCAGTGCCAGTACATCCGTGGTCAAAAGCTTGAAACGAAGTGGCATCGCGAGCAGCGCATTACGCCGCTCGTCAGCAATGCCGACAGGAGCGATATAGGTACGCAATGTGTCGGCAACAAGTCCCGCGCCCGTTTTTCATTCGCCCGTCGCATATCTGATCCATTCTGCGCGGCGTCACGCCGGCGCGCTGTCGCTGCAAGGCGCGGAAGGAGCAATCGCCGGGATTGGTGTCCAGACACCCCGCGAGGCGCTCCCGTAGGATGATGCCTGTCCGATCGCCGGGCTCTGCGGGTGGGTCCAGGGTTTGGCTGGTTGCCAGAACCGGACGCTCCGTCGTGATCGGTCCGCTCCGGTCTTTGCGGCGAGCATTCGGACAGGCAAAATGCCGTGTGGATGGAACGCTTTTGCGGCGCGCATGTTTTGCATTCGTATCAACAGGAGAACGACGATGACTGATGATCGGGAAACGGAAATCCAACGCCGCGCCCATGCGATCTGGGAGCGCAGCGGAATGCCCGATGGGGCTCATTCCGAGCACTGGGCGGAAGCCGAACGGGATTACGACGCGGAAGCCGGCACCGGCGGCAAGGCCGATTCGGGCACGATAGAAGGCGACGACCTTCCCAACCTTCGGGCGATGCGGGAGGCTGCGCGCGAGCATTCGGACGCCTACATCGTGGCGACGGACCTCGAGGACGACGACCAGCGCACGAATGCCAACGGCACGCGCGAGCAGCCATAACGCTGCGCGGCTGACCGGTGATCACAATCGGACAGGCGGGAACCCGAAGCATCGATGCTTCGGGTTTTCTTGTATGAAGACGGATGGTGGTCTCCCCGCTGGCGCAGCGCCATGCGAAGGACAAGATTTGGGGAGAGGATGAAGTTATGGCTGACCCCGTTACCCTGGACTATTCGGAACTTTCCGGCACCTTTTCGGAAGACGGAATGACGGTTCAGGTGAAGATCTTTCGACCGGCGGCAAGCAATCTCGACTGGCAGATGGAGGTGCTCGATTCGGCCGACGGGCGGACTGTCTGGGAAGAGGGTTTCGCCACCGACCGGGATGC
>CAZZZI010000063.1:2808-21439 GCA_964658415.1 uncultured Sphingomonas sp.
GTGGTTCAAGCCGATCCCTGCAGCGCAGAACATAGAAACGCTGAAGGCGGACGATCTGGACAGGCTACGGGGCATCTTCGAGGCGCATGCCTCGCAACGGACATAATCGGTTGCGCGCGGCGCCTTATATGGCAGCGGTGCTCAGTATGCCGGTTCTATCCGGTTGCAGACAGAATTACCGGCAATTTCTCGGGCGACGCTGACGGCGGCTTCGAGTGCGCTGAGGCTGGGGGCAGAGCCGTCCAGATAGATCACACCGCGGTCCTGGGTGACTTCGATACGGGCGCCATCAAGGCCGGTGGCATAGGCCATCGCCGACGAGACGGCAGCACAGAGGCCGGCCATCTGGGCGCCGACGAAACCGCTTGTGGGTAGAATAGACATGAACATGGCGACACGCTCCCTTTTCTAACAGACACAACGCATACGCGCCAATTTTGTTCATCGTGCGTTCATATTCACAATTTTGATGTCACGATGTCATTGAATGTCATGGGTTCCGTCGGCTCGGAGCGGGCACTTGCCGGCATCCCCTTCGGAGTAGTCGACCATCAGCACGATGCTGAGCGTGACCACGGGATGCCCGAAGATATCGGCGACTTCGACCGAGATGCGGCCACCGTCCCGCTCGGGAATGCCATCCAGCGCCATCTCGGCGAGGACGCATTTCGCCTGGTCGACGGCTGCCGCCAGTGTCGGGTAATCGAAAGCCGAATCGCCTGCCGAGCGCCCCTCCTTGTCGCTGATGTTAAAATAAAACTTTGCCATCTGCAGCCTCCTTCCTGAAAAGATGCAAAACGCCAATATGTTCCGGCGTGCCATCGCCGCTTACCGGTCTGGAGCCTGCAGGATTCAACGTCGGATTGACTTCCAGTCCCCCGGCTCACTACAGACATCCGATGCCTGCGCCGGTCGCTGCAGGCCTCCGGTTTTCGAGGGGCGATCGTCGTGCGCAGCAACAGCTTGAATGCCTTTTTCGACAGGGATGTCGTCGCGGTGGCGCGCGATCTCATCGGCTGGCGGTTTTCCGTCGCCGGCGTCGGCGGGCGGATCGTCGAAACCGAGGCATACCGCCATGACGATGAGGCCTCCCACAGTTTCGGCGGTCCGAAAATGCGCAATGCCGTGATGTTCGGCCAAGTGGGACATGCCTATGTCTATCGCTCCTACGGCATCCACTGGTGCATCAACTTCGTCTGCCGGCCGGGAAGCGCCGTGCTGATCCGCGCCCTGGAGCCTGACACCGGTCTCGACGCGATGACGGCGCGGCGCGGTACCGATCGTGTCACCCAATTGTGCAGCGGCCCCGGCAAGCTCAGCCAGGCGCTCGGGATCGACATCGCGCTGAACGGGCTCGCTCTCGACGAACCGCCGTTCGAAATCGCGCAGGGAGAACAGGCGACGGTCGTCGCAGGAGCTCGCATCGGCATTACCCGCAATGCCGATGCACCCTGGCGCTTCGGCGCGGCTGGATCGCGCTTCCTCAGCCGCAAGTTTCCGTGAAAATCCGTCCGCTCGGCCCGCCCTGCGTCTATTCCACCGCAATGCTATGATCGACCTTGGGCGCTGCCGCCGGTTTGCGCAGCAGGATGACCAGTGGCATGGCGAGCAGCGACATCAGCATCAGCAGCTTGAAATCGTCGATATAGGCGATGATCGTCGCCTGCAGGGTGACGACGTTGTCGAGGCTGGCACGGCCGACGGCCGTCAGCGGGCTCAGGCTTTTCACCGCGGCCGGCGCGTCGAACGCATGGTTGAACGGCGTGACATAGGCGGCGATCGATTCGTGATTGCTTTGGGTATTGCGGATGATCAAAGCGGAGACGACCGAAATCCCGACGCTGGAACCGATATTGCGCGACAGATTGTAGAGGCCCGTCCCCTCGCCCCGCATGGCGGCCGGCAGGGTCGCAAACGCGACCGTCGTCAGCGGCACGAAAAGGAAGCCGAGGCCGGCACCCTGGACGAAGCCGACGACCACGATCGTCGTCTGCGAGACATCCGGCGTCCAGCCCGTCATCTCGTACATCGCCCACGCCGTCAGTCCGAGACCGAGCAACAGCAGCCAGCGCGTGTCCACCTTGCCGATCAGCCGCCCGACCAGGAACATGCAGATCATCGTACCGAGGCCGCGCGGGCCCATGACGATGCCGGCTGTCACCACGGGATAGCCCATGAGAGTCTGCAGATAGGGCGTCATCAGCGCCAGCGAAGCCAGATAGGTGACGCCGACGATGAAGATGAAAAACATGCTGACGGCGAAATTCTGGTCGAGGAACAGGCGCGGATTGACGAAGGATTTCTCTGCCGTGAAAGTGTGCACCAGGAAGAGGTAGAAGGCGCAGGAGCAGACGAGCGCCTCGACGATGATCTCGCCGGAGGAAAACCAGTCCAGCTGCTCGCCCCGGTCGAGAAAGAGCTGCAACGAGGCGATGCCCAGGCTCAGCATGCTGAAGCCGAAGATGTCGAGCCTGGCCCGCGTATCGACTGTCGTTTCCCGGACGAAGACGACGATGCCGGCAAAAGCCATGATGCCGATCGGAATGTTGATGTAGAAGACCCAGCGCCAGCTGATGTGATCCGTCAGCCAGCCGCCGATGACGGGGCCGAGCACCGGTCCGACCATCACCGAGACGCCGAACAGCGCCATGGCCTTGCCGCGCTCCTCGACCGAATAGATATCGAGCAGGATTCCTTGCGACAAAGGAACGAGGGCCGCGCCGAACAGGCCCTGCAACAGGCGAAATCCCACAATCTGCACCAGCGACTGGGCAAGGCCGCAGAGCACGGATGCGGCGACGAAACCGGCGATGGCTGTCAGCAGCACACGCTTGCGACCGAACCTTGCGGACAGAAATCCGGACGGCGGCGTCATGATGGCGGCAGCGACGATGTAGGATGTCAGGACCCAGTTGATCTGGTCGGCGCTGGCAGCGACACTGCCCTGGATATAGGGCAATGCGACATTGGCGATCGTCGTATCCAGCGCCTGCATGATGACGGCGAGGATGACGCAGGCCGTGATGGCGCCGCGATTGGCAACCACAGGCGCGCGCCCAGATGGATTACTCATGATCCTTGCCGTCGGAACGGCCCAGCAAGTTCGCGACAAAGTCCGGCAGGCCGCGGGCATGTCCGGTGTCGACGCCGACCTCGGTGCTCATGCCGACGCGCAACGGCGGCTTGCCGGCGGGATCGTCGATGGTCACGCGCATCGGGATACGCTGGACCACCTTGACCCAGTTGCCGGTGGTGTTCTGCGCCGGCAGTAGCGAGAAACTGGAGCCAGATGCCGGGCTGATGCTGGCAACGGTGCCGCTCCAGACCACGCCGGGATAGGCATCGACGGAAATGGAGACCTTCTGGCCGGGCTTGACGTAGGTGAGCTCTGTTTCCTTGGGGCTGGCGGCGATCCACATGTCGTTTGACGAGACCAGCGAAAAGCCCTGCTGGGCCGCCGCGAGATAGGCACCGACCTGAAGGCTGTCGACATTGGTGACGATGCCATCGAAGGAAGCACGCACCACGGTATCGTCGAGCTGACGCTGGGCGTCGTCGACGGCGGCTTTCGCCTGCAGATAGGTCGGGTTCTGCTCCAGCGGCTGATTGATGTCGCCGCCGATCTGGGCGAGCGTGGTGGCGGCTTGGGCCTTGGCGACGGCAACCTTCTGCTGGGCGGCTTCGAGGTCGTGCTTTGCCGAATCGAACATGGCCTTGGAGGCTGCGGAGCTATTGATCAGGCTTTGCTGGCGCTCGAAGGAGGTCTGGTAGAACGGCAGGTCGGCCTCGGTCTGGGCAATTTCCGCCAGCGTCTGCCGGTAGCTGGCCTCCAGGTTGAGGATCTGGTTGCGGGCAACGCCGAGCTGGGCCTTGGCGCCCTCCAAGGCAATCTGGAAGGAGTCCGGCTTGAGCCTGAACAGCACCTGGCCCTTCCGGACCTGCTGGTTCTCGCGCACCTCGATCGCAGCGACGGTGCCGCTGACATCAGTGGAGACGCCGACCATGTCGGAGCCGATATAGGCATTGTCGGTCGACATCGTCTGCCCGCCGGTCACGTAGTAGTAGCCGCCGACGATCAGGGCCACGGGCAGCGCGGCAAACAGGATCATGCGGGCTTTCCCGCGCCGCTTCGGTGGCGTCGTCGGCGCTGCTTCGGGTGGGACGATCGCTGCCGGCGCCGGCGTCGGGTTGCCCGCAGGCCCCTCAGCGATCTCGTCGGCCGGGACGACACGAAGGCCCTTCTCGGCATTTGCATTTCTGGAAACGGACACTGGTTCAGCCATGGTGGGTCTCTTGGCAGCGCTGGGTCGCCTGGTGGCGACGAAAGGAACTGGGGTCAGAAGTCGAATAGCGCGACGGGCCGTAACCGCGCCGCGCAAAGCGGCCGCCACGAAGACACTTCTCCGCCGGGACCAATGCAGCGTCGAGCGCGAGGGCCGACTGGCCCGGCAGCGGGCAATGGTGCGAAAAGGAAGGACGGGAGACGATCACGGGGTACGACGCCTGCTATTAATTAGCAAGCTCATTATACCTTCGGTGATGGCAAGTCAAACATTGTAACAATCGCGCCGCACTGAAGGCGCAAAATGCGAAAAGCCGGCGAGACCGCCGGCTTTTCGTGTCGTTCATGTATTCGGTATCAGCGGCGGCTCAGAAGGCCGACCACGTAGGCAACGCCGGCTGTCACGGCGAGCGCGAAGAGCGGCTCTTCGCGGACCTTGTCGCGAACGCGGGAGGTCACCAGCGCGGCCTCTTCGGTGACGACGGACTTCGCACCCTGGCTGATAGCCACCACGCTGTCGGAGAGCTTGGCGAGATCTTCTTTCAAAGCCGAGATCTGCGCGGAAAGATCCTGCGCTGCGGCTTCGGTTTCTACGCGTGCTGCTGCAGATTGAATGGAAGCGGTTTTCAGTTCAGCCATGTCTAAGCTCCTTTGTTTGTGCCCGATAAACGCTCATTATCGGCATTGGTTCCGCGTCTGCGGCGATTTCGGCGGATGCTCTTCAATTCCTGTTCGTATTGTTCTAAGGAACAGCCAATGCTTTGCCCGTGAGGTGAAGCCATATCCTATTGAGGTTAGCATCCCGATGTTCGAATCGCTGAGAAAATTGGCCCGCACCTGGGTCGCCAAGGGCCTGATGCTGTTGCTTGTGGCATCCTTCGGGATCTGGGGCGTGTCGCGGTCGTTGATCGGCGGCAGCACGGGATCAACCGTGATCACCGTCGGCGACCAGCAGGTGGGCGCCGCGGAATACCGCCTCGCCTATCGCCGCCAGCTCGCAGCGCTCAGCCAGCAGTTCGGGACCCAGCTTTCGCCTGAACAGGCCCGCGCCTTCGGGCTCGAACAGCAGACGAGCTCGCAGCTTGTCGCCGGTGCATCGCTCGACCAGCTGGCGGCCGACATGAACCTCGGCCTGTCGCAGGACAGGCTGGCCAAGCTGATCGGCGAAGACCCGGCGTTCAAGTCCAATACCGGCCAGTTCGACCGGTCGCTCTTTACCAGCCGCCTTGCCAATGCCGGGATCAGCCAGGACGACTATATCAACGAGCGCAGCAAGGTCGCCGTTCGCGGCCAGATCGTCGATTCCATTTCCAACGGCTTCAAGGCTCCCAAAACCTTGGTCGATGGGCTCAAGCAGTTCCACGACGAGAGCCGCACCATCGATTATCTGATCCTCACCAACGCCAACATCGATCCCGTCAAGGCGCCTGCCGAAGACGTGCTGGCCAAGTGGTTCGACGGCGTAAAATCCCGCTACCGGGCGCCGGAATACCGCAAGATATCCTATGTGAAGCTGCAGGCGGCCGACGTCGCCGATACGGGCTCCATCACCGACGATGCGGTTCGGGCCGAATTCGAGAAGCGCAAGGAAAGCTTCACGACCCCGGCGACGCGCACGATCGAGCAGCTGAGCTTTGCCAACAAGGATCTGGCCGACGCCGCATCCCTCGCATTGAAGACCGGCACCCCCTTCGACCAGCTGGTGACCGATCAGGGCAAGACCCCGAGCGACGTCATGCTCGGCACCTTCAACAAGGCCAGCGTCCCGGATTCCGCCATTGCCGAGCCGGCTTTCGCGGTCGCCAAGGACGGCGGGACGACGAACGTGATCCAGGGCTCCTTCGGCCCCGTCATCCTGCGTGTTACCAACATCAAGCAGGAAAACGCGAAATCCTTCGACGACGTCAAGGAAGACCTGCGCAAGCAGATGGCAATTGCCGCGGCATCGTCGCAGATCGCCGACCTGCATGACAAGTTCGAAGACGCACGCGGGTCCGGCGCGACGCTGGTCGAGGCCGCGCAGCAGCTGAAGCTCAAGCCTGTGACGATCGATGCCGTCGATGCCACCGGCCTCGACAAGGCCGGTAACGAGGTCAAGGATATTCCCGAGCGCCAGAAGCTCCTGACGGAAGCCTTCAAGACCGAGGTCGGCGTGCAGGCCCTGCCCGTGCCCATCGGTAGCGATGGCTATGTCTGGTTCGACGTCCTCGACGTGACGCCGGAGCATGATCGTCCGCTGGCCGAAGTGCATGACAAGGCCGCTGCCGACTGGACGGCGGAACAGCAGAAGGTCGCGCTTGCCGCGAAGGCCGCCGCCCTCCGGGACGAGGCCAAGAAGGGCAAGTCGCTTGCCGATATCGCAGCACCGCTCGGTATCGCCGTCGAAAACAAGACGAATGTCATCCGCAACATGGATGATGCCGTTCTCGGTCGCGCCGGCGTTGCGGCGGCCTTCTCGGGTCCTGTCGATACCGTGGCCAGCGCCGTCGGCGGCGACGAGACAACGCAGATTCTGCTGAAGGTCACCGACGTCAACGCGACGCCTCCGGCCACCGACGTGCTGGCCAACCAGGACCAGCAGATCGCCCGGATTGCCGATGCCGCCGGCGACGACATTCTCGACCAGATGGTTGCCGAACTGCAGACGAAATACGGCGTCACCATCAACCGTGAGGCAGCGGCCCAGGCCGTGCAGCGCTAGCAAAAGGAACCGACGTCGATGGCCGATCTGAAGCCACTGCTTGCCAAGGTCGCCGGCCACGAAAGCCTGACACGCGACGAAGCGCGCCAGGCCTTCGGGATCCTGATGTCCGGCGAAGCGACGCCATCGCAGATCGGTGGCTTCCTGATGGCGCTGAGAATGCGCGGGGAAACTGTCGACGAAATCGTCGGCGCGGTGACCACGATGCGGGAGAAAATGCTTCCGGTGGACGCCCCGGCAGACGCCATCGACATCGTCGGCACCGGCGGTGATGGCATGGGCACATATAATATCTCCACCCTCGCCGCGCTGATCGTGGCGGGCTGCGGCGTGACTGTCGCCAAGCATGGAAATCGCGCTTTGAGCTCGAAGTCCGGTGCCGCCGACAGTCTTTCGGCGCTGGGCGTGAAGCTCGACATCTCTCCGGAGCATATCGGCCGCTGCATCCGCGAGGCCGGGATCGGCTTCATGTTTGCCCAAATGCACCACTCGGCGATGCGCCATGTCGGTCCATCGCGCGTCGAGCTCGGCACCCGGACGATCTTCAACCTGCTCGGCCCCTTGTCGAACCCGGCCGGTGCCCGTCGCCAGCTGCTCGGCGTCTACGCGCCGCAATGGGTCGTGCCACTGGCGGAAGTGCTGCGCGATCTCGATGCCGAAAGCGTCTGGGTCGTCCACGGCGACGGCCTGGATGAAATCACCACGACAGGCACGACGCAGGTCGCAGCGCTGCAAAACGGCAAGATCCGGACATTCGAACTCAATCCCGGCGACTTCGGCGTGCCGCACGCGGTGCTTGCCGATCTCAAGGGGGGCGACGGCATCGCCAATGCGGCCGCCCTGCGCGACGTGCTTTCCGGCGTCAAGAACGCCTATCGCGACATCTCCCTCGTCAATGCTGCCGCATCACTTGTCATCGCCGGCAAGGCCGAGACCGTTCTCGACGGGATGCGGCTGGCAACGACATCGCTCGACAGCGGCGCCACTGCCGCCGCTCTCGACAGGCTGATTGCCGTCTCGAACGACGGCGACTGAAAGAAAGGTTTCCGCCATGTCCGATATCCTCAAGAAGATCGAAGCCTACAAGCGCCAGGAGATAGAAGCCGCGAAGGCCGCTGTCCCGCTCTCCGACCTCAGGGCCATGCAGGCCGATCAATCGGCGCCGCGCGGCTTTCACCGGGCTTTGGTCGACAGACACGCGGCCGGCCTGTTCGGCCTGATTGCCGAGATCAAGAAGGCCAGCCCTTCCAAGGGGCTGATCCGCCCGGATTTCGATCCACCGGCGCTGGCCAAGGCCTATGAGGCGGGCGGCGCTGCGTGCCTCTCGGTTCTGACAGACACACCGAGTTTCCAGGGCTCACCGGCGTTCCTCACGGCGGCCCGCGCTGCCTGCGCCCTGCCGGCGCTGCGCAAGGACTTCATGTTTGAGACCTACCAGGTCCAGGAAGCTCGCGCCTGGGGTGCGGACTGCATCCTGCTGATCATGGCCTCGCTGTCCGACGACGATGCGGAGCGTCTCCAGGACGAAGCCTTCGGCCTCGGAATGGATGTGCTGGTCGAGGTCCACGACGCACCGGAAATGGAGCGGGCGCTGAAGCTCTCGTCGCCGCTGGTCGGGATCAACAATCGCAATCTTCGCACCTTCGAGGTCAGCCTCACCAACAGTGAAATGCTGGCACCGATGGTGCCGGACGATCGGTTGATCGTCGGCGAGAGCGGCATATTCACCCATGCGGATTGCCTGCGGCTGAAGGCCTGCGGCATCGATACCTTCCTGGTCGGCGAGAGCCTGATGCGCAAGGACGACGTCGAAGCGGCCACGCGCGCCTTGCTGACCGGCGAAGATGCCGCGCTGGCGGCCGACTAGCATGGCGGACACACAAGGCGGCCTCACCCATATCGATGCATCCGGCGAAGCCCACATGGTGGACGTCGGCGACAAGGATGAGACCGCACGCAGCGCCACCGCCTCCGGCCATGTCAGGATGCAGCCGGAGACCCTCCGGCTGATCCTCGAGGGTAATGCCAAGAAGGGCGATGTCATCGGCACGGCGCGGCTCGCCGGCATCATGGGTGCCAAGCAGACGTCGAGCCTCATTCCCCTCTGCCATCCGCTCATGCTGACCAAGATCGGCGTGGAGATCACGCCTGATAACAGCCTGCCCGGGTTGCGTGTGACGGCAACCGCCAAGCTCACAGGGCGCACCGGAGTGGAGATGGAAGCCTTGACGGCCGTCTCCGTCGCCTGCCTGACGATCTACGACATGGCCAAGGCTGCCGACCGCCTGATGGAAATTGGCGGCATCCGGCTCGAGGAAAAGTCCGGTGGCAAATCCGGCGATTTCAAGCTCGCAGGTCCATCAGCATGAGCCTGCTTCCCGTCTACGAGGCGCAGGCGCGCTTGCTGGACAAGGTCCGGCCGGTCGAAGGCCACGAGACTGTCACCCTCAGCCAGGCCGCCGGTCGCGTGCTCGGAGCCGACCTTGCAGCCCGCCTGACCCAGCCACCTTTCAATGCCTCGGCGATGGACGGATACGCGATCCGGCAGGCCGATCTGTCCGTACCGGATGCCACCCTGGAGGTGATCGGTGTATCCTCCGCCGGCCACGCCTTCGAAGGCACCGTCGCCAGTGGCGAGGCTGTGCGCATCTTCACCGGCGCGCCTTTGCCTGAGGGTGCCGACAGCGTCGTGCTTCAGGAGGACGTCCAGACGACGGACGACGGCAGCATCCGGTCGACCTATCCGGTGCGCGCCGGCCAGCATGTGCGCCCCAAGGGCCAGGATTTCGTCGATGGAGAAGTGGTGCTTTCAAAAGGCACCGTCATGGACTTCACCCGCCTGACGGTGGCAGCGGCGATGAACCATGCGACGCTCACCGTGTTTCGCAGACCGCTGGTGGCGATCCTTGCGACCGGCGACGAATTGCTGCCGCCCGGCGCGATCCCCGGCCCGTCGCAGATCCTTGCCTCCAGCACCTTCGGCATCGCAGCCCTTGCCCGCCAGGCCGGCGCCGACATCCTCGATCTCGGCATAGCGCCGGATGACAGCGCCGCAATCACAGCCGCGGTGTCCCGCGCCCGCCAGGCCGGTGCCGATGTCATCGTGACCCTCGGCGGCGCTTCGGTCGGCGACCATGACCTTGTTCAGGCGACGCTGGTCGCATCCGGCATGCAGCTGGACTTCTGGCGCATCGCCATGCGGCCGGGCAAGCCGTTGATGGTCGGCAGTCTCGGGCCGACCCATGTGCTCGGCCTGCCCGGAAATCCGGTGTCGAGCCTCGTCTGCGGGATCCTGTTCCTGGAGCCGCTGATCCGCACGCTGGCAGGTCTGCCGCCGATCCGACGCGACGCCACGGCGATGACCGTCTCGCCACTCGCCGCAAACAACCAGCGCCAGGACTATATCCGCGCGACGCTTGCTCCCTCGCGCGGTGGCGGCTGGATGACGCAGGCCTTCGGCAAGCAGGATTCGTCGATGATGAAGATCTTTGCAAAGGCAGACTGCCTGATCGTGCGTCCGCCGAATGCGCCACCGCTGGAAGCCGGCACGCCCTGCCCTGTCCTCCTGCTACGGCCCGACCTGCAGGCCTGAAATCCAGATATTCGGGCGTCCCGGAATCAATTCGGGCGGCTCGCGCCGCCCGATGAGATCTCGTGTGCCTAAAACCAGCTTACTTGACCGGCGGCTTTTCGTGGTGGCCGCCGAAGCCGGCGCGCATGGCCGACAGCACCTGGTTGGCAAAGCCGTCATTGCCGCGCGACGAGAAGCGGCTGAACAGGGCGGCACTCAGAACCGGTGTCGGAACGCCTTCGTCGATGGCGGCAGAAATCGTCCAGCGGCCTTCGCCCGAATCCGAGACGCGTCCGGCATACTGCGACAGGGCCGGATCTTCGTGCAGGGCGTCGGCCGTCAGGTCGAGGAGCCAGGAGGTGATGACGCTGCCGCGGCGCCAGACTTCGGCGATTTCTGGAATGTCGAGATTGTACTGGTAGAATTCCGGGTTCGACATCGGTGCGGTTTCGGCGTCCGCCTCGGCCTGCTGGAGGCCGATATTGGCGTGGCGCAGGATGTTGAAGCCTTCGGCATAGGCGGCCATCAGGCCATATTCGATGCCGTTATGGACCATCTTGACGAAATGGCCTGCGCCATGCGGACCGCAATGCAGGAAGCCCTGCTCGGCCGTGCTCTTGGCGGCTGCCACTTCGCTGCGCTGGGTCGAAGCCTTGACGTCGCCCATGCCCGGTGCCAGCGTCGCGAAGATCGGCGACAGGTGCTGGACGGTCGGGGTTTCGCCGCCGATCATCAGGCAGTAGCCGCGCTGCAGTCCGAAGACGCCGCCGCTGGTGCCGACGTCGACGTAGTGGATGCCCTTCTGCTTGAGCATCGCGGCGCGACGGATGTCGTCGTGGTAGTAGGAATTGCCGCCGTCGATGATGATGTCGCCGTCCTCGAGAAGCGGCACGAGCTTGGTCAACTCGTTATCGACGATCGCCGCCGGCAGCATCATCCAGATGGCGCGCGGCTTCTCGAGCTTGGAGACGAAATCCTCGAGGCTGGAGCTGCCGGTTGCGCCCATGCCCTGCAGGTCTTCAACACTCTGTGCGCGCGCGTCGAAGACGACGGCCGTGTGGCCGCTCTTCATCAGCCGCTGCACCATGTTGCTGCCCATGCGGCCGAGGCCGATCATACCAATCTGCATAGTCACGTCTCCTTGGGACGGTTTTGGAGCGGTCGCTCCGGTCGAGTTTATAAGGTGGCTTTGCGACAGCTCTTCATGCTCGCAAACTTAGGCGTAGAGGTTTAGCAGGCAAGCGTACCGGCGAAACATCAACAATACGTGTGCAACCCTAATCGTTTGAATTCCACCTTCCTACTGCCATTAGCGCGCGGGCTCAAGTCTCCAATGGCGGACCGGTATAGCGAGCCCGGGGTCGGATCAATCGTCCACCGGTCGCCTGCTCCATCGCATGGGCCAGCCATCCGACCGTCCGGGCGAGCGCAAAGATGATCATCGGCGCATCGCGCGGCAGGTCGAAGGCAACCCCCAGCGCCGTCAGGGCAAAGTCGGCATTACCGCGCTCCCCGACCATGACTTCCGCTGCGGACTGCAGATCGGCAAAGACCGGCGGCACGTCGAAGTGCCGAAGCAGCGCCGCCGCCCTGACATCGCCGTCCGGATAGAGGCGATGCCCGAAGGCCGGAATTGTGCGCCCCTGCGCCAGGTAGCGGCTCACCGCCTCGTGTGCCCCGAGATGTTCTGCGTTGCCTGCCAGAAGGCTGACGGCCTGCCAGGCGCCACCATGCAGCGGGCCCGTCAGCGTCGAGAGGCCTGACAGGACGGCTGCCGAGAGCGAGGCGCCGGACGACGCCGTGACACGGGCCGCAAAGGTCGAGGCATTGAGTTCATGGTCGGCAAACAGCACCAGCGCCCGCCGAAGGATCGGCGCGGCAGTGGGGCGGCCCCAGTTCTCCGCCAGCCGCCAGTGCAGCGGCTGTTCGCAAGGTCCCGGTGCCAGCGCGTTGGCAACGGTTTCGAGCACGCTCCCGGCATCGGTCTGCAGTGCAGACAGCGATCGCTCCAGCGACGGCAGATCCCGCGTTGCCCGACGGGCCAATCCGACCATCGCCGATGCGATCGTCCCATCGATGCCGGTATGGCCGGCCTTGCCGAAGGGAGAGAGCGGGCGGCGCATATCCCAGAGCACCGCGGCTGCATCCTCCAGCGTCGCCTCCTCCGCCAGCGCGACCGCGTCGCGGCCGCGATAGAACAGACGGCCATCGGACACTGTCGAGATTGCGGAGGGCAGCACCGGCTCACCCCACTCGATCGTCTCCGCCGCAATCGTCCCACCCTTGCGCCGGCCGGCCTGCCGGTTGGCCAGCCGATCGACATCGTCGCTGAAATAGAGGCTTCGGCGTGTCTCCACCGGATCAGGCTTGGCGCGAATGCGACCACGGCTGACATTCGCGTAGAGGGTCTGCGGCTTGGTGCCCAGCCGCTCCAGGGCCTCTTCGGCCGTCAACCAGGACATCGCACCCTCACATTGATCGATAGCGTCAAGATTGACGTCAATACGAATACCGCCAATCTATGGTACCAGTCAAAGGAGAACATTATGAAGAGTGGATTGGACGACGTCATCGCTGCCGAGACCCGGCTATCCGATGTCGACGGTATCGCTGGAAGGCTGGTCATCAGGGGCTTTTCGCTGGACGATCTTGTGGCGACGAGCCGCTACGAGGACGTCGCGGCGCTGCTTCTTTCAGGCTTGGCCGCAGATATCATCGACGCCGGCCGGCTGCGGTCACTGCTCGGTGACGCCCGTGTTGCGTTGTTTGCGGAGGTGGCGTCGGTCGACGGTGCCTTGCTGGCGCTGCCGCCGGTGGAGGCCATGCGCGCGCTGCTTGCCCGCGTGCCGGACGGCTCGGATTTCGCCTCGGCCGTTCGCCTGATGGCAGCGCCTGCGGTGTTCCTGCCGGCGATCCTGCGCATGCGGGCTGGCAAGCCGGCAGTGCGCCCCGATGCGGACCTGTCCCAGGCGGCAGACATCCTGAGAATGCTGAACGACCGGGAGTCGAGCGCCGAACAGACGGCGGGGCTCGATGCCTATCTGGTCACCATCGCCGACCACGGACTCAACGCCTCCACCTTCACCGCCAGGGTGATTGCCTCGACGCAGGCGGGGCTGACGTCGTCGGTGCTCGGCGCACTCGGAGCCCTCACCGGCCCCCTGCATGGCGGCGCACCGGGGCCGGTGCTCGACATGCTGGATGCGGTCGGCACGCCCGGGAATGCCCGCGCCTGGCTCGCCGCCGAACTCGACCGGGGTGAGCGGCTGATGGGCTTCGGCCACCGGATCTATCGGGTCCGAGACCCGCGCGCCGATGCCCTGAAGGCGGCGCTCAGACCGATCGTTGCCAGTGGGCAGGTGGATGGTGAGCGCATGGCGCTGGCGGAAGCCGTCGAGCAGGCTGCGTTGACGCTGCTGCGTGAACGCAAGCCGGATCGGCCACTCGAGACGAACGTGGAATTCTACACGGCGCTGCTGCTCGACTCGCTCGGATTTCCCCGCGACGCCTTCACCGGCGTATTCGCCATTGGGCGGACCGTGGGCTGGATTGCCCATGCCCGCGAGCAAGCGCTGCACGGACGTCTGATTCGTCCGCAGTCACGCTATCTCGGGCCGGTTCCGAAAGCCGCCTGACCGTCAGGGAACAAGACCATTCCGAGCCACCATCGCGGGTGCTTGCCGTTTGCGGGCTCGGAACGGATATCGCGGCAAACCCGACTCGTTACGTCGATGTGGGCGAAGCAGCGGCACCGTTCAGCGTCAGGTCGTCGTAGCCGCGCGCCTTGTAGACGACAGTCGAGATCAGCCAGCTCGCAACGAAAATGCCGACGACGGCATAGCCGAAATTCGCCAGATTGCCGTTGAGATCGGCAATGGCACCCCAGATCCCGCCCTCAAGCCCGAGTTTGTCGACGATGAGGCCGAGGGCCTCCATGCCGCCGATAAACACTGCCACCGCCACCGAGGCCGCGGTAATCGTCAGATTGTACCAAAGTTTGCGAACGGGATTGATGAAGGCCCAGCCGTAGGCCCGCGTCATCAGCACGCTGTCCGTGGTGTCGAGGAGCGACATGCCGGCGGTGAACAATGCCGGGAACACGAGAATGGTCCAGAAGGACGAGCCCTGGGCAGCCTGCGTCGCCGAGATGCCGAGCAGACCGATCTCCGTTGCCGTATCGAAGCCGAGGCCGAAGAGGAAGCCGATGGGGTACATGTGCCAGGAGCGCGTGACGATCCTGAACATCGGCCGGAAAATCCGCGCGAGAAAGCCGCTGTTGGAAAGGAGCGCATCCAGATCGTCCTCCGCAATCCTCTCGCCGCGCCTCGCGCGCCGAAACGCTGCCCATAGGCCGCGCAGCACGAGGAAGTTGGCAAGCCCGATGAGGAGAAGGAACAGGGCCGAGACGGATGTGCCGACAATCCCTCCGACGTCCCGGAAAGTCTCCACCGGCACCATCGAGGCGGTGACGGCAATCGCGATCGAGGCCAGAACGACGATGCTGGAATGACCGAGGGAGAAGAAGAAACCGACGGAGACGGGCGACTTGTTGTCGTGCACCAGCTTGCGAACGACATTGTCGATCGCGGCAATGTGGTCGGCGTCGAAGGCGTGGCGCAGGCCGAGCATGTAGGCAAGGAAAGCCGTTGCCAGCAACGCCGGGCGCTCGGAAAAGGCGACCCAGGCCCACGCCCAGGCTCCGACATTGAAAGCGACCAGCAAGATGTAGGTCATCAGGATCTTCGTCCGGGCGCGGTCTTTCCCGTCGTCGAAAGGGTTGGGCATAAACTCGATTTCCATTGGCAATGCAGAACAAATTGCCATGGAAAGAATAGCGGGACGAGCGGCAAATGACGTAGGTCGGCGAGAAATCGATGCCGCGCAATAAAAAACCCGGCTTTCGCCGGGTTCGATAAAGTGCGTGGGACCGATCCTAGACGAGACGGCTCTGCTCGAGTGCCGCCTCGATGAAGCTGGCAAACAGCGGATGCGGATCGAGCGGCCGCGACTTCAGCTCGGGATGGTACTGAACCCCGATGAACCACGGATGGTCGGGATATTCGATGGTTTCCGGCAGGACGCCATCAGGCGACATGCCCGAGAAAATCAGGCCGCAGGCCTCGAGACGATCCTTGTAGTCGACATTGACTTCGTAGCGATGCCGATGGCGCTCCGAGATGTCCGAGGAGCCGTAGATTTCGGCAATCTTCGTGCCCTTCTTGAGCGCAGCCTTGTAGGCCCCGAGACGCATGGTGCCGCCGAGATCGCCTGACGCCGCCCGCTTCTCAAGCTGGTTGCCCTTGATCCACTCGGTCATCAGGCCAACGACCGGCTCGTTCGTCGCACCGAATTCCGTCGACGACGCATGCTCGATGCCGGCCAGATTGCGGGCCGCCTCGATGACGGCCATCTGCATGCCGAAGCAGATGCCGAAATAGGGAACCGCACGCTCGCGCGCGAAACGGGCCGCATGGATCTTGCCTTCCGAACCACGCTCGCCGAAACCGCCGGGCACGAGGATGCCGTGCACCTTCTCGAGATAGGGCGCCGGGTCTTCCTTCTCGAAGACTTCCGATTCGATCCACTCGAGCTTGACCTTGACGTGGTTGGCGATGCCGCCGTGATGCAGCGCCTCGATCAGCGACTTGTAGGCATCCTTGAGGCCGGTGTACTTGCCGACGATGGCGATGGTCACCTCGCCCTCAGGCGTGTGGATGCGATTGCAGACCTCTTCCCAGGCTTCGAGACGCGGCTTCGGAGCCGGTTCGATCCCGAAGGCGGCCAGAACTTCGTTGTCGAGGCCTTCCTTATGGTAGGCGGTCGGCACATCGTAGATGTTGGCGACGTCGAGGGCCTGGATGACGGCCGACTGGCGGACGTTGCAGAACAGCGACAGCTTGCGGCGTTCGGCTTCCGGAATTTCGCGGTCGGCGCGGACAAGCAGGATGTCGGGATGGATGCCCAGCGCCTGCAACTCCTTGACGGAATGCTGGGTCGGCTTGGTCTTCAACTCGCCGGCAGCCGGGATGTAAGGCATCAGTGTCAGGTGGACGTAGACGGCGGTACCGCGCGGCAGGTCGTTGCCGAGCTGGCGGATCGCCTCCATGAACGGCATGGCTTCGATATCGCCGACCGTGCCGCCGATTTCGCAGATGACGAAATCGTACTCGTCATTGCCCTCGGTGACGAAATCCTTGATCTCGTTGGTGACATGCGGGATCACCTGGACGGTCGCGCCGAGATAGTCGCCGCGGCGTTCCTTGTCGATGATGTTCTTGTAGATGCGGCCGGTCGTGATGTTGTCGGTCTTGGTTGCCGAGCGACCTGTAAAGCGCTCGTAGTGGCCGAGATCGAGATCGGTCTCCGCGCCGTCGTCCGTCACGAACACTTCGCCGTGCTGGGTCGGGCTCATGGTGCCCGGATCGACGTTGAGGTAGGGGTCCAGTTTACGCAGGCGGCATCTATAACCGCGGGCCTGCAGGAGTGCTCCGAGAGCTGCGGCCGCTATTCCCTTGCCAAGTGAGGAAACCACGCCGCCGGTGATGAATACATATCGCGCCATGGGAGCCACCGGTTACCTTTTCACAAATGATTCCGCCAGCCCAAAAATTCTTTTCCAGAACTTTTGAAGGCCAGGCGGATGATACACAAAAGAAAACCGGCAGGTTTGAGACCTGCCGGAGGATTGTTTCGAGGGTCTCTTACTGACCCGTTGGAACACCGGTCTGAGCCGGTGCCGGCGTGGCCGGAGCAGCGGGGGTCGCCGGAGCGGCCTGGCCGGCAGGTGCTGCCGGAGCAGTACCAGCAGGCGCGGTACCCGTTGCGGGCGCGGTGCCGGGTGCAGGCTTTGCGCCACCCAGCGAATCGAGAACGCCGCCGCTCTTGGTCTGGCCAGCCGGGGTGATCCGGTCGAGAATATCGGTCGGACGACCTTCGTAACGCGACAGAACGCCGAGACCGAGCGAGGTGATGAAGAACAGCGTCGCAAGGATCGCCGTCGTGCGGGTCAGGGCATTGGCCGCGCCGCGCGCAGACATGAAGCCCGAGCCGCCGCCGACGCCGAGGCCGCCGCCTTCGGAGCGTTGAATAAGAACCACACCGACCAGTGCGAGCACGATCATGAGGTGAATGACAATCAATACGGTCTGCATAGGTCCAGTCCCGCCCGCGTACACGGGCATAAGAAGAAAAGCTCGCGGCTCTTTACATGAGGCTCACGCCTATTCCAAGCCTTTTCGTTGACGCAACCCCTGCAGCGTCAAAACGGCGACAGGGGTCGGCAGATCAGCTCGCCTGTTTCAGATAAGCCTTGTATATCGCAACGAAATCGACGGCTTTCAAGCTGGCGCCACCGACCAGCAACCCGTTGACGTTTTCGATGCCGACCAGCGACGCGGCATTGGAGGGGTTGGCCGATCCGCCGTACAGGAGCCGCATGCTGTTGCCGGTCCGGCCCAGCCGCGCCACGAGATCGGCGCGCATGAACGCGTGGGCTGCAGCGATCTCCTCGATCTGCGGCACGAGGCCCGTCCCGATCGCCCAGACCGGCTCATAGGCGATGACCGTATCATTCGCCGTCGAGCCATGCGGCACGGATGCCTCGATCTGCCGCTTCAGCACTTCGATGGTGTGGCCGGCATGGCGCTCGTCGGCGGTTTCGCCGACGCAGATGATGGCCGTCAGACCGGCAGCGTGAACGGCCTCCGCCTTGGCCCTGACCAGTTCGCTGCTCTCGCCATGGTCCCGGCGCCGCTCGGAATGGCCGACGATCACATAGGTACCGAAGCAATCGGCAATCATCTCGGCCGAGATGTCGCCGGTATGGGCGCCGATGCGGTGCTGGTGGCAATCCTGCGCACCGATCGCCAGCGGGCTGTCATCGCAGAGCGCGGTCGCGACATAGAGCAGCGTCGCCGGCGGGCAAAGCAAGGCCTCGACCTTTTCCGCCTCAGCGGGGCCGATCGCATCGGCGATGGCCTTGATCTCGGTCAGGCTGTCCCGCGTGCCGTTCATCTTCCAGTTGCCCGCCAATAGCGGACGTATCTTCTGTGTCATGGCGCCTCTCCTCCCGTCGCTT